>NZ_JBHIRL010000005.1:0-126260 GCF_042197145.1 Bartonella sp. AA56HLJMS
GCTCTTCAATTGCCTGCCGTTGCAAATGCGGAATTTTCTTTAACTGGTGTGATTTATCCAGATTTCAAAGGTGGTCACAGACAGCTCGAATATTTACGGCAAATGGCACATGAAGGACCTCACATTCTTGTGACCGGTCAAGGCAAAATCTTAGGTAAGTTTGTCATTCTTTCCGTAGAGGAAAAGCAAAGTGTTTTTCATCATAACGGCACCCCAAAAAAACAAGAATTTACAATAAAATTGAGAGAATATGGTGAAGACCTATGAGTGATCTTTACGTAACAAAAGAAGGCGATATGGTTGATGCCATTTGCTGGAGATACTATGCAAAGGGTCAACAAGCCCTTGCTGTTGAACGCGTTTATGCAGCAAATTTTGGTCTTGCAGACTATGGACCCATTTTAAAAGCAGGAATCACAATCGTTTTGCCAACCCTCCCCTATCCTAAAGCCACACCGGTAATCAGAATTTGGGGTAGCAAATCATGAAACCTTTTTGCACAGTGATGGCAAATGGAGAGGACATCACAAGAATGCTGATGGACTATGTTTTGTCGATTGAAATTACCGATGAAGCAGAAGACAAAAGTGACCGCATCACCATAGAGCTTGATGACCGCGCACGTGACAGTGATAACGGCTTTCTTGATATTCCTCTCATCGGAACAATCATTTCTGTCACACTTGGCTATGAAGGGGGCAAAAATCGCGATATGGGAGCCTATCTGATTGATGAAATCTCTGTAAGCAGCCCACCACAAAGCTTAAGCGTGACAGGACGCGCCGCCTCTATGAACACGTCTTATAGAACACCCAAAAGCCAATCCTATCACCAACAAACCCTTGGCAGTATTATTCAAGAGATAGCACAGCGCAATGGCTATACACCAAAAGTTGACCCTGCTCTTGCCAAAATTGTTGTGCGTCACATTGACCAAACTTCTGAAAGCGATATGGCTTTTGCCACGCGCCTTGCAGAAAACTATGATGCGGTAGCAAAACCCGTTGATGGCAAATTGGTGCTTGCCAAACGGGGTGAAGGCAAAGCCATTACCGGTGAAACACTGCCCGTCGTTGTCATCCATGAAAAACAATGTACCTCTTGGGATTTTAAATACAGTGCACGCGATGAAGCAGGTGCCGCCAATGGATTAAAGACAGATGCAGGAGATGATCAAAAAGCCGCCGCTGATGCACGAGAACCAGAGGAAATTGAGGAAGGCGAAGATGTGATCCATATGGATGAAAGTGACGCCCCCAATTTGCCTAAAGAAGAGACGGAAGCCAAAACATCTGAAAATCAAGAGCAAGAAGAAGAGAAAAAAGGCGGTGTTATCGCAAGCTATCATGATATCCGCACTGGTGAAAAAAAGGAAGTCAAGGTTGGTAAAGAGCCTTTTCATGAACTCAAATACACCTACCACAATCAATCAGAAGCTGTTGCGGCCATTGCTGCTTATCGCAACAAATCATCTCGTGGCAAATCTTCTTTCTCATGTGATATTGGTGGTGATCCGTTTGTGCAAGCAGAAGCAAAGCTTGTTCAAGAGCCCCCTTTCCGCCCCTATATTCCAGCAGAATGGCGCATCAAGAGCGTTAAGCACAAACTTGATAAAACGAGTGGTTACACCACAAAAATAGAGTGCGAGCTTTTTGATGAAGCCCAAGAAGACACAGCTAGAAACGTTGCAAACACCACACCAGACAAAGATGATACCCTCGACCCAAACGCCCCACCAGACGCATGCGACGAAGGTGAAGGCGTTATCCATATGGATGAGGAAGATATCAATTAGCAAAAATATCAAAAAATTATTAGAAGCTACTTGACATTGTGGCGACAATGTGAATAATCGAATCAGGTGCCTCAAAAACACCTTAAACCAATAGCGGATAGATTGCCGAAACAATCTCTTTTCCGCACATTAAAGGCTTTGACTCATTGTATGTTACATGCATATAATGATCTCGTCGGGTGTGGTTATGCTATACAATACTCTTGATGGGAAAAGCATAACGACGGACTATTGGCCGTGTTTTTGAGCACCCGGCACTTTATTTATAAAAGTGTCAATCAAAAACGTCTAACCAATAGGAGTTCATCATGAACACTCTTATAAAAATTAAAGGAAACACTGCTAATAGTGCTATCCATCAAACTATGTCTAGTCGTGAAATTGCTGATTTGTGTAAAAAGCAGCACGCACATATTATGCGTGATATCAAGAAGATGCTTGAAGAACTTAACGGCTCCAAATTTGGATTGGTTGATTTTATCGGTACTTACGTTGATGCAAAAGGTGAAAGCCGCCCTTGTTATAACTTACCTAAGCGCGAATGTTTAATTCTTGTTTCTGGTTACAGTACTGCCTTACGAGCCAAAATCATTGACCGCTGGCAAGAATTAGAAAAACAGGTAGCCACACCACAAGTTGACTACTCTAAACCCGAAGCATTGCTTGGTGTTTTGAATCACCTACAAAGTCAAATTGAGCAGAAAGATCATGTTATTGCTGAATTAGCACCAAAAGCAAAAGCTTTGGAAGGTTTAAAGCGCTCTGATGGTTTGTTCGGTTTGATAGAAGCAGCAAAGATGCTTGAAGTACGACCAAAGGATTTAACAGATTACTTGCGGAAAAATGATTGGGTCTATCGACGGGCTCCAGGGGCGCCTCTGTTACCTTATCAGGACAAGATCAAGAAAGGATTCATGGATTGCCCTGCTATTACCATTCAAAGACCTGATGGTACAGAAAAGGTGCTCCCTTCAACGAAAATCACATCGAGAGGATTGGCATGTTTGAGAGAACAAATCCATGGAGGTGTACAATGAAGATAGATACCAACTTCTTATGCGATTTATGGATAGCATTATCTCAATTTTCTAATGATGAAAATGTGAGCGACAAAGATTGTAGTGCTCTGGTTCAAACTATGAATGCAATAGAAAAGGTTCTAGTTTTAAAACTTCAAAATGACGTGCCCAATATTACAAAAATCTTGGCAATTTTGACAGATTTTGGAGCTTCAGAACTGCCACATAGCATGGATTCTTTGTTGCGAACTTACGAACCAGATTTAGAGAGCCCCATTAAAAAGGTTGCTTAAGTAAAAAATATGCCCCTCCCCGTTCTCAAAATGGGGAGGTGGTTAAGATGCTTCTTCTAAAGTTGTCTGCTCCTTACAATTCTTTTGAATAGGTGTCAAACTCATTTGCAAATTTAAAGCATTCAAAACACTGAGAAAAGTAGAAAGCCGTGGGTCGCCTTTATCACTTAAAGAACGATAGAGGGACTCGCGATTTAAACCTGTCTCTTGAGAAACAGCTGTCATTCCTTGTTTACGTGCAATAATACCTAATACATGTGCAATATAACCACTATTTTTAGTTTCTAAAGCATCATCTAATAAAATCTTAAAGTCTTCAGGCGTGTTAAAATATTCACTTACATCAAATTTAGTAATTTCCATGTTTCATTTCCTTTACTAATTGAAGGGCTTTTTCGATATCTTTTTGTTGTGTGGATTTATCACCAGCATTTAATAACAAAATGATTTGTTTCCCTTGTTTTACAAAATAAACCCGATAGCCTGGTCCATAATTTATTTTTAACTCACCAATACCACGGAAATATTTCACGTCTCCTAGAAGCCCATATTCAAGGCGGAAAATACGTGCAGCAATTTTCTTTTGCACTTGTTTGTCTTTTAATGAGTCTAACCACTCTGTAAAATAGTGTGTTTTTTTAACAATAAACATCTGTAGTTTATATGCTACAAAATTGATAATGTCAAATACATTCTTTTGTTCCAATGAAAAAGCGACATGAGTTTTAACAAGCTATCTTTCCGAATGAGAAAGATGTCAATTTTTTAATCCAGCTCTGCTTTTTGCGGAGCTTTTTTTATGGAGAAGCATATGCGAAAAATATCATCAGAAGGACTTGCACTTATCAAACAATGGGAAGGTTTGCGTTTGAACGCCTATAAAGATGCCATTGGGGTGTGGACAATAGGTTATGGACATACAAACAATGCTGGAAAACCTTTTGTTCATAAAGGCATGGCAATCACTGAAAAGCAAGCAGAAGAACTTCTTTGCCAAGACTTAAGACAATTTGAAAATGCTGTTGAACGCGCTGTTACAGTTTCATTAACAGATGAACAATTCGCGGCGTTAGTGTCCTTTTGCTATAATGTAGGAACAGGAGCCTTTTGTAACTCGACACTGTTAAAAAAGCTCAATCAAGGTGAATATGAAGCTGTCCCTGCCGAGCTACAGAAATGGACCAAAGCAGGCGGAAAGCGTCTTGAAGGTCTCGCACACCGGCGTGCGGCAGAAACAGGCTTATGGGCGAAAGGGGCTTTTGTTTCCTCCAATTATCAAACAGTAGAAACGCAAGCACCAACGGGGATTTTCAAAGCCGAAGCCCTTGCACCGATTATTGGTTCTTTTTCTGGGCTTGGAGGCTTATTAGCAGGAAATGGACCAATCCAATGGGCTTTGGCAACCATTATGGTTTTAGCCGCATGTGTTGGTATTTTCTTTGTTGCCAAACGTTTTCAGGAACACCGCCTATGATCTTATGGATGAAAAGAAATCTGCTGTTAATAGGCGCGGCTTTAGCTGCTTTTTTTATGATTTTAGCAAGAGCTTTTACTCTTGGGAAAAAAGCAGAGCAACAAAAGCAAACAGAAAAAGCTTTAAAAGCAGCCACAACACGTCTGGAGGTGGAAAGTGAAGTTAATCAAAAAAGTGATGCTGATGTGCGTACTGCTCTCTCTGACTGGTTGCGCGACAAATAAATACGCTCCTTCTTGTGTTGGTTGGTTGCCAATTTATTTAGAGAGGCAAGATCTGAACGCCATCAGTTCAAACTTAGCAAGAGAGATCTTAAAGCACAATAATCTAGGTGAACGCGTGTGTGGGTGGAAACATGGCTAGAAAAAAAACACAAGACGATACAGAGCTTACAGAAGCAGAAAAAGAAATCCTTCAAGAAATCATCATGACCTACAAAAGTATAAAAGTGATGTCGCGTTATACGAAATGGATTGTACTCATTATACTCTTATTAGCGCTTGATTTTTCACGTATTATGGATGCATTAGTAAGTATTTTTACACAAAAACCAAATATCCGACTCTAAACATACTCTGAGACGCGCGAAATTCTTTAGAAAATGGATTCTTAAATTTGCTCGTCTCATGGAGACTATCAATAATAGCTTTACACATTTAAAACTGTTATTTTCACAGAATTGGACATATCAAATTTCTCGTCAAAATAGCTAAAAACACTGCAGAGGTAATTGTAAAAATTCTATCCTGTTATAAATGAAGCCCACTGTTCCAAGAGAACATGTCGCTGTTCTAAAAAATCCGTTCGCATGTAGGCTTTCGTCACTGAACTCCCAACTGTATGTGCAAGAACAGTTTCGGCAATCTCAAATGGTGTTGACGTTGTCTCTGCTATCCAATCCCGTAAGCTTGAACGAAAACCATGGGGACGATAAGTCAAACCACAAACTGTCATATACTTTGCCATGGTGGCATCAGAAATGGGGTTGCCTCTAAGACCAGAAAAGAGAAAACCATTCTTTTCAAAGGGGAAAGTTTTTTCAATAACTCTCAAAGCTTCATCACTTAGTGGCACGCGAAAGTCTGAAACTTTCCCTACAATACCTTTCATGTTTTCTTTTGGTATCGTCCATATATTTTTGTCAATTTGTTCAAGGCGCAAATAGCGCAATGGATATGACCGTGCGCCTGTCAAAATCAATAACTTCAGTGCTAAATTTGAAAGGATCTTATCATCCAAGCTTTGATAAAATGCCGGAACTTCTTGCCATGGCATAGCAGGAATATTTGTTGATGTCGCACGTGGTTTTCCTAAAAGCGCGCGTGCTTTCATACAAGCCTGTAAATCAACATCTAAACCAAGAGCCGCAGCATATTTCAAGCAAATATTGATACGGTTAAGTGCTTTTCGCGCTGTGTCTGCTTTTTCATGCCAAAGGGGTGAGAGAACATTGCGAATGATATTGGCTGTTAATTTTTCTATAGGTAAATTACCTATGTGTGGAATCACGTGCAACTCTAGTGGAGAAAACCAGCGGCCGTTTTTACCTTCATTTTTCAACTCTGCTTTTTTGCTTTCAAAAGCCGCTTTTGCAATTTCTTGAAAAATATTGCTTTGCTGTTTTAAAATAGTCTGTTCTCGAAAGACAATAGGATCATTGCCTTCTTTAAGAATATCACTATAATATCTTGTAAGCTCACGCGCTTCTTTTAAAGAGAGTTTCGTAACAGGACCAAGACCCATTTCACGGCGCTTATTGTGGTGCGTATAGCGAAAAAACCAAGAGCGTGTATTGTCTTTTCGAACATTCAACCATAGCCCTGCCCCGTCACAATATTTACCCTGCGGAGACGACTTTACGAATGATGCTGATAACCGATGAATCCCCCTCACCTAACGTCCCCTCTCGTCCACCTTTTCAAGCATTGCTCGTCCACCTTTTTTGGTCCACCTTTTAGACCACCTTTAATTTCTGATTTGAGATTTTTTCTTTAATACTTAATTTTTTTATTGAATCATAAAAAGCTATAGACATCAATACATCCTTGCTCATATTTATATACTTTGAATCTTGTTGCTAAGCCCCTGCTTGCCGGCATGCGGCACCACTTTTTGTATTTAGCGTATTGAAATATATAGATTTTTTATTTAACTGTCTGTTTAAAGACCACCTTCTAGGATTTATACAATTTTATCTAATCTGTTGTTATTTTCTCCGTATTTTTCTCTGGAGTAAATGCTAAAACCTCTTTCTTTCTCCACCTCACTGCTCACCCTAGCTTATATGGCTCCGGCCCCCTCTGAAGCATCCAATTGCGAATCGTTGTTGTGGATATACTAAAAAGCTGTGCACACTCACGGATTGTTACATATCTATTGCCATCATCAAATATCATCCATTGCCTTTTTATTTTTTATGTTATGTAAATGGGCTGGGATGCTATGAGGAGAGAGCTTCCTATATTTTCAAGCAGCTTTTTATCAAAATCTTTTGTGTCTCTTGTGCTATTGCCTCTAAAAAGATTTCAATAGCTTGATTGATTTGTTTAAGAGGCTGCTGGAAACGTAGCCAATACAACACCAGACAAAGATGACACCATTGGACCCAAACCCAAACGCCCCACCAAATGCTTCATATGAAAAAGAAAATATATGAAACCGAACTACTTGTTCAAAATTATTACAGTACAATATTCTTAAAAAAACTATCAAATAACATTAGTCTATATATTGAATATGCTCCACTAATATATTGTTTCAGTTGGAAACAGACTGTAAGAGAGGGGAAATATCCATTATGTTGCTATGTAACAGTTTATTTAAAATCCTTCGTAAAGGTACTTTTTAATGGAATTAAGCAATTAGGGGAAAAAACAAAGAATAGTTAATTTAACTATAGATTTTTTTTATTAAATATGTATAACACGTTATGTATATGTCTTATTGATTCTAAGATAATTTTTAGATATATAATATTAAATTATAATGTTTTTTTGTTTTTATAAAAAAATTCTGTGGTGCAATTTATGACTTTTGAAATTACTTAAAAATCAACACCTAATTATTTCATTAATTATTATGTCTCTTATTTTTTGTTAAAAATGCTTTTTGTCATCGGAATTATTGAAGTTTTTTCAAGTAAAGTTCTTCTAAATCATTCTGGATCAAATGTAAGAATTTATGAGTGAAATCTATCTGATTATAAATGGAATTATTATAAAGTTATTGTCTTTAGATGGAGATCAATTGCTGCAAAATGAATAGTATTTAGCATAACCTTTATTCAAAAAAATGATATGGATCTTAAAATAATCCACTATGGATGTTTTGAATTTATTATGCCCTTTCGCTGTTCTGTTCTTAAAAATGAGTAGATGTAAGTTTTTAATTCATATCCTGCTTTGTGTAGTTTTTTATAGGTAAAAATAATGCGAAAAATATCAAAAGAAGGGCTTGTATTGATTAAGCAATTGGAAGGCTTGCGTTTATCAGCTTATGAAGATTCTGGTGGTGTCTGGACAATTGGTTATGGACATACAAGTGCTGCTGGTGCCCCAAGCGTTCACAAAGATATGCAAATTACGGAAAAAGAAGCTGAAAAAATCCTTTGTCAGGACTTGAGGGAGTATGAAGCTGTTGTTGAAAAAGCCGTTACCGTTCCTTTAAACGATGAACAATTCGCGGCATTAGTATCATTTTGCTATAATGTAGGAATCACAGCATTTCGCAGTTCTACACTTTTAAAAAAGCTTAATAAAGGTGAATATGAAGCGATACCAACCGAATTGCAAAAATGGACAAGAGTGGGAGGAAAACGTATCCAAGGTCTTGTCAATCGCCGAGCAACCGAAGCAGGATTATGGGCAAAAGGAGCTCATGTTGCCCCCAATTATCATGTAGTAGAACCAGAAGGCGTAACAGGTATTTGCAAAGTAGAAGCTCTTGCACCAATCATAGGTTCTTTTTCAGGGCTTGGAGGTCTTTTTGCAGGAAATGGTCCTGTTCAATGGGTTCTAGCAGGCATTATGGTTTTAGCCGCTTGTACAGCTATGATATACATTGCTAAACGTTTTCAGGAACACCGCCTATGATTTTATGGATAAAAAAATATCTGACAATGACGTCAGCGCTCATAGCAGCTTTTCTTATAGCTTTAGTCAAAGCCTTTTTTCTTGGGAAAAAAGTTGAGAAGCAAAAGCAAACAAAAGAAGATTTCAAGATAGCGGCAACACGGCTTGAGGTAGAAAATGAAATTAATAAGAAAAGTGATGCTGATGTGCGCACTAAGCTTTCTAGCTGGTTGCGCGACCAATGAACGAACTTCTTGTATTGGATGGCTGCCAATTTATTTGAATCGACAAGATATCAATGTCATTAGTCCAAATTTGGCGAGAGATATTTTAAAACATAACGAACAAGGTGAACGTTTATGTGGTTGGAGAGATAAACGGAAAATAAAGTGATAAAAATATAATTCCTCTGAAACATCAATCAATGAAAAGATTTGAAAGAGGTGGATACATTCAGATTAAAAGTAAAAGCACTTAAAGGATTAAAACACTCTGGTGGTCGATTAGTTTTAATTAGAGTAACGGAGATGTCTGAGTTGAAGCGAAAGGATTCAACAGATTATGTTTGTGTAAAATGATTGAGTCTATTGATGTATTCTATGGGCATCTTTGTTATCCTATCAAAAGAAGATGAGAAAAGATTTTATGGATTGCACTACTATCGTCGTTCAAAGAACTGACCATACACAAAGGTTCTGTTTTCAACAAAAATAACATCTAGAAGCTTGCATGCTTGAAGAAAAGCAATCTATAGAACTATATAATGCATAATGGTAAGGCTTTTATGTGATTTGTAAATGACGTTGCTTCAGCTTCCTAATTATAATAATGATGTTGACGATAAGGAAAATACTTTCGCACTGTATCTGCTTTTTCATGCTAAAGTGGCGGGAAAACATTGTGAATGATCTTGGCTGTTTAGGTAAATTCCCTATATGGGAAATGACATGCAACTCCAATTGAGAAAACCAACAACCATTTTTGCTTTTATTTTTTAACTTAGCTTTTTTACTTTCAAAAGTTGCCTAGCAATTTCTTGAAAAATATTGCTTTACTATTTTAAGATAATTTTTTCCTGAAATAAAATCCTTCTTTTAAAATATTACTGTAATATCTTGCAAACTCATGTACTGCTTTTAGAGAAAGTTTGTAATAGGACCGTTTCTTTCACGGCGTTTATTATGATGTGTATAACGGAAAAGTTAAGAGCGCGTATTATCTTTTCGAACATTCAACCACAATCTTATTTCATCCCAATATTTATCTTGAGAAGATACTTTTATAAAGATACTGATAATCTATAAATCACTCTCCCCTAATTCACCTTCTCACTCATCCTTCCATGCATTGCCCGTCCACCTTTTAAACCACCTTAAATTTTTGATATAGAGTTTTTTCTTTAATTTTTATTTTTTATTGAATCATAAAAATGATATGTCGCAATCTCACCTCTATGCATCTTTATACGCTTTGATTCTTATTTCTAAAGCCCAGACATCCTGCATATCGCACTGTTTTTATATTTAATATATATTTCTAGATTTATTCCTAACTTGTTAGAAAAGTTTTTATATTTTGATAGAAATATCTTCTATCAGTTCACTTTTTTCAAAAGATTCTGAAAGGATTCTCAAAAAGTCTGCAAGTTAAAGACTATTTAATACGTATTGTTTCTTTTCTAGAAATCAAAATTGGTGATGCCCCATTCCTTACCAGAAATTGTGTTATTTGCAGAGCAGTCTGTATAAGATGGTGTAACCTCTTTTATGAAGTTAACTAAAGTTTTTTGAATTTCTAGCATATTGTTTAAAGACAAAAAACTCCCTTTTAATTTATACAAGCAGCTTAGACATCGGCTGATAATCCTTCCACTTATAAAAATCTTTTCTTTAATAACCCTCAAAACCACAATTAAAGTGGTGAAAGATAAAACAAGATTTTTAGGCGATCATAACGCACAATAAAATAAGACCAGTCTAAATGTTCAATGCTAACACCTGCTAAACAGTGGAAAATAAGTTTCAGCACGCCTTCGAATTGGAAGAGCTTAAGCCCCTGCGTTACGATGGGTTTCTACTCTCATCGTACGATTTACATTCCCTCTAAAACTTAATCGCTGTAAATATAAAAATCTTGAAGCCCGTTCTAAATCCGTGAGAGTTTCTGGATCTTACTGTATTAAACGTTGAAATCCCTCACAACTGCTCATCTGAAATGCTAACATTTTCATAAAAGGACGATAGTGGCGTTGTAACATCCCTAAAAAGTTTACGACATAACCTGAGAGATTATTGCTGATTTCAGGGGATAGAATCAATTTCTGTTCAAAGAAAATATCACTCATACCAACAAAAAGGTTTATTCTACATGCCATGAGGAATGTACTCAAATAATTTTGATATTTTTTTGATCGAATCTCTTGTTTCACCAATATCAGCAGCAACTTGTGTGGAATTAACAAAATTATAATTTTTTATCTTAAAATGTATCCATCATTTTTTACATTCTTTCATCTATCTAGCCTTCTTTTCACAGCTTCAAATGATAAAAAGTAACTACAATGTTAAGTCGTTTTGCATCGAAAAAATTTCTCGCAAACTATCCCGATTGGCTAGATGACAATCCATCCTCTATTTAAAGAGAGAAAAACTTTTCTTTTTTATTCAGCGATAAAGTAAATATTATCCAATTACTTATGAGTAGTAATTCGATCAAATGGAAACTGTAATTTTTTCTACTCTAAGTAATCTTGTACCCATTTATATAGGTTTAGGAAAGCGTGCTGTTATGAATATTCATAAAAATGCTTCAAAAATTGATATCAGCAAAACTTCTGTTTAAAAAAGAAAAAGATGTTCTCTTACCTGCTACTGAAGAAACTGTTCAGATTTGTCTTGATGTTGCTGAAGAGCTTCAAAAAACATGAAGTTATCCCAACGCTTACAAGTGTGCCAACAATTCAACTTTGAGATAATAGATCAGTGCTAGAGTTATGCCAATCTCACCAATCTGTTGTTGTCTGTGAAGAGCATAGTATCAAAGGAGAAGCTTGGAGATGCAATTGTTAAATCGCTTATGGAACAAAACATTCTATGCCAATTTGTATCATTAGGCCCCCACAATCCCCATCTGCAATAAAAACGAACTGGATATTTTAACAAGTTATAAAATCAATCGAGAACGCATAAATAGTGTTAGAAATGACATACTATACAAAAAATATTCAACTGCTTCCTAATATGCTCGCCAGTTCAAAAACATCATAAATCATTGAGAATACAAGAAAATAAGAAAGAAAAGCACATTAATTCACGCAGTTTTGCTCTCAGTAAACGAGCTTTTTTAAAGATAGTACGGATATTTTTTCATTGCTTAAAAACGTACTCCATAAAAACAATATCATATCCATATAATATATTATCCAATGAACTTAATATAAATAATATATAGATTATATAAATATTATTTATTAGATACATTTTTTATTATAATTATAGATTAAAATAAATACATATTGACATTTTTAATAATTTTATTTATATATAATAATTAATATTATTCTATATTAAATTAAAACTAAATGGATTTTATAAATTTACGTTTTATGACAATGTGGAAAAGAAGTAATTAATATATTATATTTTAATGTTTTTTATATACAGGAGGGAAAAATGCTCACAGCATTATTTATAGCTATTTTTTCTATATCAACAGTTGTTTTACCTTTAATATCAGCACTTGTTCCTTTTTATCCGTAGAATGAGCTTTTAATAAAGTAAATAAAATATGTATGCAATGTTATTATTGTTTTTTTTCGTGTTTATTATTATCAATAATATTTAATATTATTGTAGTTACTGAGTATTTTCTGTGATTTTATAGAGGAGCTTATTGATCTTTTCTATTTAACTTTAACTATCAACATATTTTTAAAATATATAATTATGCTCCTCTATAAAAAGACCTTCTTTTTCTGAAAGAAGTATAACATATTGCTTTCATTGCTTAAAAACATCTATATTTACTAAACTCTTGCGTGTAATATCTTTGATTATCTGAGTACCAGTCAGTGTCATAGCTACCCGCATTTCATTGGCAAAAAGATCAAGGAGATGCATAACACCTTTCTTACCTGCTGCTGCAAGCGCATAAACAAAAGCACGGCCAATCATAACAGCATCCGCACCTTGTGCTATCATGCGTATAACATCAAGACCAGAACGAACACCTGAGTCCACTAAAATAGTCAAATAATCCTTTACAGCATCCGCAATTGCAGGCAATGCTCGTGTTGTTGATAATACACCATCAAGCTGACGTCCGCCGTGATTAGAAACAACAATACCATCCGCACCAAATTTTACTGCTTCTCGAGCATCTTCTGGATCAAGAATACCTTTCAAAATCATTTTTCCTTTCCAAAAATCGCGAATCCATTGTAGATCATGCCAACCAATTGATGGATCAAAATTTGCACCAAGCCAACCAACGTAATCATCCAATGCAATTTTCTTTTTGAGATAAGCAGAGACATTTCCAAGATCATGAGGGCGCCCCATAACACCAACGTTCCAAGCCCAATATGGATGAGTCAAAGCTTGTAAAAAACGACGTAAACCAGCATAAGGACCAGACATTCCCGAATGCGCATCACGATAACGTGCACCAGGAATTGGCATATCAACTGTAAAAACCAACGTGCGTACACCAGCCAACCAAGCCCGTTCTAGTGCATCACGCATGAAACCGCGATCTTTGAGAACATAAAGTTGAAACCAAAATGCACCTCCAACCGCTTCTTGCACTTCCGCAATAGGACAAACTGAAACAGAGGATAGAGTAAAAGGAATCCCTTTTGCCGCTGCGGCACGCGCTGCTTTTACCTCTCCACGACGTGCATACATGCCCGTTAGCCCAACAGGCGCAAGTACAATCGGTAAATCAAGTGTCTGATCAAAAAGCTTGATTGAAAGATCAACTTCACCAACTTGCCTTAGAATCCTTTGACGCAATGCAAGTGCTTGAAGATCTGTACAATTACGTCGCATCGTTTCTTCAGCATAAGCCCCACCATCAATATAGTGAAAAAGAAAGGGAGGAAGACGACGCTTTGCTGCCTTACGATAATCAAGTGTTGAAGAAATAATCATTGATGGCACCATTGTTTCTAAATGAAAAGAGAAAACATCCTAAAACGCATAAAAGCGAATCCATGTACCTACCTATTCGCTATTCTCCCAAAGCACTCTATTGAATAGATAGAAGCAACAGAGACTGCAACTTTCTAAAAAAACTAATTGATAAAAACAACGTCTTTATTGCTCTTATCCAAATTTAAAATCTCACAGTATGAAGTATCATTAATAACGTATCTACTCATATATTCTTCATGTGCAATTAAAATGTTATACTCTCTTTAAAGCAATCCCTTTTCGAAAGCGATTGCTCCGTAGCTTAATTAGTTATAATTTAAAGTCGCTTCTCCCTCCAAAGATCCTTACATTATCAGTTATTAAGAATATAGAGTGTCATTAAGTATAAATCATAATCTCCCCCAAAAGATGAAAAAATCCTTTATTAATACTGGAAATAAAGCTGTCGCATACATGCAGAAATCTTCTTATATCAATATTCAAAACTGAGATCTGTTACTTATTCATGAAAGTTTATAAAAATATATAGTGCCTAATTCATATAAAGCATAAAAACTTTTAATGTTCATACCAATAGAAACCTTCATATTTAATTGAATAATTTTCTAGCAATATTATATCTTGAGGCTATAAATGAGTTACTAAAATTAGAACAATGTTTATTGAAAATAATTGTTACTAAACTGGAGTGAAACTTATTTATTAACGCTTAAGGATAATTTTTATGCGGAATAAAATATACTGGTTATTACACTCTAGAAAAATTGAGTCAATTGCAGCATCCAATCTCGCATATTTACTTTGAAAAGTGAGTAGCTACTGTTATATTGAATTTTATTAACCTATTGATTTATTATCATAAATATGAACAACATATTGAATATAGTAAAATTCTTTCATTGTAAATTTTGTCATGATGAAATAATCAAAACTATTCTTTTGCACATCATAAATGGAGTTCGTATAGATAGAACCTCTTGAAAAAAGAAGTAAAAATGCCTCTCATCCCCTCTCAAATGCAAGAGATGAGATAACCTTGGAAATTAAAAATAGAATGCATGACGCCGGTTTTGCGAAGCACAAAATTTTCTTTTATCTAAAATACGCTTTCTGCATACATGTTATCAAAATTCGTGGTTCCCAACTCATTTAAAATGCTTGGACAACTTTAAACCCTGTGCTTGATAATGTGATCCAACATCATGTCCATAAAGGGTTGATGGTTGATTAAGCATATGCTCATAGACCAAACGGCCAATAATTTGACCATGCTCTAAGATAAAAGGAACTTCATGGCTCCGCACTTCTAAAACCGCTCTTGCTCCTTTTCCACCCGCCTCCTTATGCCCAAATCCTGGATCAAAAAAGCCTGCATAATGCACCCTAAACTCGCCCACTAAAGGATCAAAAGGTGTCATTTCTGCGGCATAAAGCGGAGGCACATGAACAGACTCTCGTGAAACTAAAATGTAAAATTCATCAGGATCAAGAACCAACTCCCTTTGACCACGATCAAAAAGAGGTTCCCAAAAATCTAAAACGTGGGCAACGGCACGTTTATCAATATCAATAACACTTGTATGATGTTTACCACGATAACCTATAAGCCCGTTTTCGTCTCCCTTTAAATTAATGGAAAGACCAATACCACCAACACTAATATTAGGAAAATCATCCGATATCAGTGTTTCTTGCCTTTGCAAAGTGTGCAACTCTATTTCATTTAAATAACTTTGCCCTTTTCTAAACCGAAGCTGTGATAAATGTGAGCCTGTATGCACCAAAATTGGAAATGTGCGTGGACTAATTTCCAAATAAAGTGGACCATGATAACCAGCACAAACTTTATCAAACTCTTGAGCATTATCCGTAATGACACGTGTAAAAATATCTAATCGGCCTGTAGAACTTTTGGGATTGGCAACAGCAGATAAAAATTCTGGTAAAGCTAAACTTTCCAAAAGAGGAACAATATAAACACACCCCGTTTCCAAAACGGCTCCACCTCGTAAATCAAACTCATGCAACTTTAACCGTTCAAGCTTATCCAAAACTTTTGTATCAGGTCCCGGCATAAAAGAAGCACGTATACGATAAGCTTTCTCCCCTAAACGAAGATCAAGGCTTGCTGGTTGTATTTGAGATCTATCAAATGGACACTGAGCCTTGAGAAAGTTATTCTCAATCAAAGCTTGTATATCACTATCTGCTAAAATACCGCTTATACGCGCCATATATATTGCCTTCCCTTTTTACATTGTTTCTTTTTTGACCTAGATGATAAATTGGTGCAAGCTATTTTAAAGTGATGAAAACTATTTTTATGTTTTTTCCAACCGACTTGTTAACATAAAATAAAATAGGAGGTATTGTAAAAATAATACCTCTCATGTTCTCTTATTCTTGAATGTCTCGCAAATGATGTTATCATAATTTTCTATAGAACCCTTAAGATTCCTGTTAGAATTTATTATGATTATACGCCATCTTAGCGAAAATATTATTAATCAAATCGCCGCCGGTGAAGTTATTGAACGACCAGCAAATGTTGTCAAAGAACTTGTTGAAAACGCTATTGATGCTGGTGCAACACGCATTGAAATTATTACAGCAAATGGTGGAAAAAATTTTATAAAGGTGAGTGATAATGGTTATGGAATTCCTGCAGATCAATTAACTTTAGCAGTTTCTCGCCATTGTACCTCAAAGATTACCGATGACGTACACAATATCTGCTTCCTTGGATTTAGAGGAGAAGCCCTCCCTTCTATTGGTTCTGTTGCTAAACTTAAACTCATTTCACGAACAAAAGATGCTGAGAGCGCTGCTGAAATTTCCGTTACTGCAGGAAAAATTGTAGGACCCAAACCAGCTGCTGCGAATCTTGGAACAATTGTTGAAGTTCGTGATCTTTTCTTTGTCACGCCGGCACGATTAAAATTTATGAAAACTGATCGGGTTGAAACAAATGCTATTAGCGATATGATTAAGCGAATTGCTATCGCATTTCCACATATCCGCTTTTCTCTTTCAGGACTAGACAGAACATCTATGGAATTGTCTGCTACAGAAAATAATATTCAAGGACAATTACAACGTATTACGCAGATTATGGGAAAAGAATTCGCCCCTAATAGCATTGCGCTGAATGCTGAACGCGAAGCGGTGCGCTTAACAGGTTTTGCCTGTTTGCCATCTTTTAACCGAAATAACAGCCTACATCAATTTGCTTATGTTAATGGGCGTCCCGTGCGTGATAAATTTCTATGGAGTGCACTCCGAGGTGCTTATGCTGATGTTATGCCCCGTGATCGTTATCCTGTCGCTATTCTTTTTATTGATCTCCCACCTGCTGAAGTAGATGTTAATGTTCACCCAGCTAAAGCTGATGTACGATTCCGTGATCCAGGATTAATTCGTGGTTTAATTGTTGGAGCTATTCGTGAAGCATTGCAGCAATCTGGTATTCGTCCGACTTCAACCCGTTCTGAAGCAATGCTTACTGCATTTCAAACACAACAACCATTGGCACAACAACCATTAGGCAATTTTAAGAACACGCACCAGTTCTCTTCTTATAACCCACAGCCTCATCATTTTACCAGCGCTTCAATGGTTCACAAACCCCTAGATATTACTAGCTCTTTTGATTTAAAAGAAGATGCTACTCCTATTATGGAGGGCTTAAATATACCAAGTGGAGATGCATACATTCCAAGCACTATACCTTCATCAGAAGAGTTATCTTATCCACTAGGAGCGGCCAGAGCACAAATTCATAAAAACTATATTATCGCCCAAACACAAGATAGTTTGATCATTGTCGATCAGCATGCAGCTCATGAACGATTAGTTTATGAAGCACTCAAAAATGCACTTTATTCCAAACCGCTTCCTTCACAGTTATTACTTATTCCTGAAATTGTAGAACTCTCTGAAGAGGATGCAACATGCCTTTTAACGCATAAAGATGCTTTGCAAAAATTTGGATTAGGAATAGAATCATTTGGACCAGGAGCAATTGTTGTGCGTGAAACACCTTCCATGTTAGGAGAGATCAACGTCCAAGCCCTTATTAAAGATCTCGCAGATGAGGCTGCTGAGTATGATACAACAAATAATTTAAAAGCAATGCTTGATTATGTTGCAGCAACGATGGCCTGTCACGGCTCAATACGGTCAGGGCGCCTTTTACGCCCCGAAGAAATGAACACACTATTACGACAAATGGAGGCAATACCTAATACAAGTACATGTAATCATGGACGCCCTACTTATATTGAACTCAAATTGGCAGATATAGAACGGCTTTTTGGCAGAAAATAAGCCCTTCATCATTTTTACAAGAAAAATATTTTAAAATTAACTCTCGACTTTATAATATATTTTATGGCACTTTTCTTGTATCTCTTGTATCAAGTAAAAAGGAGTTGTCATGTTTCCCAATGGTGAACGCGAAGCAAAAATTCATTATTCTAATAACGGATATGACATTATAGAATATGGTACCTATACCATTTGTGCTGTTAGCGGGCAAAAAATCCCTATAGATGATTTAAAATATTGGAATCATCACCGCCAAGAAGCATATGCTAGTTGTGAAATCTCCTATCAGCGCGAACTTGAGTGCAACCCATATCTCAAGCAATTGTTAAAAACAAAAGAAAAATAACCCCTCGAAAGCTATAAATTTAGCCTTTGCCTTTTAGACAAGAAAATTCAAGGGAACGTTTTCTAAAGCGGGTTATGACCTCTTCAAGGACCATACGACAGAAGTCTTTTTGAACAAAATCGACATTCACATCAAAGATAATAAGATTTTTCAAATCTTTTTGCATGTGAATTGTCTGTATACGGGTATAATCTTTAGCTGTTGTTGCTAGCCATAAATTGTGCATTTTAGCCTTTTGTATAAGGCTTTTTAAATTTTTATCTGTGAAAAAATAGTGGTCTGGATATATGTAAGTTTGCACCACATCACCAGACAATTCTTTAATAGATTTAAAAAATTTATCTGGATTGCCAATACCAGCAAATGCCAAAAATGATTTTCCTGAAACCTCATCAGAGGCACTAGCTTTAAGATGAGCACGATATAAAGGCTTTCCAGTACGCGAAACAAGAAAAGCGACATTATCAGGCGCATTGGAGTGACCAATCAATAAAACACTATCCATAAAAGAAAACTGCGTTTTTAATGGTACACGCAAAGGTCCTGCTGGAAAGACAGCTCCATTACCAAAACCGCGCATCGCATCAACAACGAGTAACGCATAATCCATATAAAGACGGCGACTTTGAAATCCGTCATCCATTAAAATAAGATTACATCCCTCTTGTTTAAGCCGTTGTGCCGCTGCATAACGATTAGGTGATACAGCTACAAAAGCATGCCGTGCAAGTAAAAGTGCCTCATCTCCAACACTATATGGAGTATCATATTTTTCATTTACAAGATGTACCCCTTTAACTGATCCACCATAACCACGAGATATAATACCAGGTACGAAACCAAGTTCTTTAGCCACTTTTGTAAAAGCAATAACAACCGGCGTTTTACCCGCACCACCACATGTAAAATTTCCAATACACAAAACTGGCAGATCAATCACGGGAGGCTGTCTTGTCATAAAACGACTTGAAAAATAACCATACCCCCATGAAACTGGAGCTAACACAAAACGCAAAAAGCTTTTATTTTTCCACCAAAAACGAGGGGCGCTAATATGCATATCTACCCTGACGCTGACGTAACCCTGTTTGTATTACAAGGGGTTGTAAAAATGGATCTAAAATCTTTAATGTGCGCTCAAATGCACCTGCCATATCTGTCGCCACTTCATGAGCCTTATCAACCATTTCTTGCCGCAATGTTTCATTTGTTAAAAGCTTATACACCTGAATAGCAAGCTGTTTTGTATCTTGAACCATATATGCTGCATCATGCGTTAGAAATTGTTTGAACATCTCTTGAAAATTTGAAACATGAGGCCCTGTCAAAATAGCGGAACCAAGCAAAGCCAATTCCAATGGATTGTGTCCACCATTTCCACATAACGATTTACCAACGAAAGAAACTTTCGATAAGCGAAGAAAAAGTCCCATTTCTCCAATGGTATCTCCCCATAAAATATCGGTATTCATGTTTGGAACAACGTCTCTACTCCTACGAATAAAACTTAACCCCTTATTATCGCATTTTCTGATAAGATCTTCTGAACGTTCAGGATGACGAGGTACAATAATTGTTAATAAATCTGGCAAATAATTTTTAACAATTTTATGGACCTCAAAAGCAATCTCCTCTTCCCCTTCATGCGTTGAAACAGCTGCCCAAACTGGGCGATTGCCGATAGCATTACGATAACGTGCAAGCAATTCTTGATTTTCAACCAGAAAAACATCAGCCTTGAGATTACCAGAAAACGTAACAGATTTTACGCCAAGTGTATGGTAATAAGCTACATCTCTTTCGTTTTGACCAATCGCCAAATCAATATCCTTAAAAATATGTTTGGCAAGAACGCGTCGTTTTTGCCAAGCTTTAAAAGAACGTTCAGACATATGGGCATTAACCAAAATCTGCGGAATACGCATTTTTGCAAGTTCTTTAATACGAAGGGGCCAAATTTCTGATTCACAAATCAAGACGAGATCAGGCTTCCAATGACTAATAAAACGGCGCACTGCAAAATCTAAATCCAAAGGAGCATATTGATGAATCAACCTATCACCAAAATGTTTTTTCACAAGAGTAGAAGAGGTCACAGTCCCTGTTGTCATTAATACATTGATTTTCAATGATAAAATATAATTTACAAGTGGAAAAAGTGCAAGTGTTTCTCCAACACTTGCTGCATGCAACCAAACTAATGAACCTTGGGGGCGTACATGAGAACTTTTACCTAAACGCTCTTTTTTGCGACACCACTCTTCTTTTCCACGAATAGCACGAAAGAACAAATAAAAAGGAATAACAGGACATAAGCAAAAACCAATTATCCGATAGCTTAAAAGAGCCGTATGTGCCTTTAATTCTACCATTTAAAATCACCTCATCCAGCTATTTTAAGATATCTATATACTTATTTTGTTAAAAAATTCATCAACACTATTGGTTGCATCCATATTTTTTAATATCATCGATATCTTAAATAAAAAAAGCTTAATCCATGAGAAAATTCAATACATATACACATTATTTAAATCTCTTTTAATTAAATTTTGTAACTTATATCGATTTTATCACTTCATTCTGCACCCTATAAAAAATCTTACTCAAAAATAACAAAACTACATTTCAGTCGATTATAATTTTTAAAATATAAATGATAAACCTATGACATAGATTGTATCAATTTTTTCAACTCACTGAATAAATACTTCTTATGATTTTAATGAGACTTTGAATTTTGCACGTTGGTATTTTAGAGAAAAAGCTTATTTTTACATATGTTAGGTATTGTCAATTTTTCAAAAAATAACCCATATAGACATTACAACCTAATATAAATACAACAAATAAAATGTGTTTAAAAGAAAGCTCAATCTCTATTATTTCATTTCAATAAAATGAATATGTCAAACTAATCTTAAAAACTTTTGAATAGTATAGAGTTCTCATTTTAAATTGTGATATAATCTCTTAAAGGTAATCCAGAAAAATCTAATCTTGTTTAATAGAGAATTTCTTAAAAGTCTTAAAGCAATTTAAATAAGAGTTTTCAAAATTTTAAATCCTCTCTTTTCAGGAGGTCGCAATGATATATTATTCCTTTTAAGATTGTATATAATCAACACAAAATGATTAACTTATAGATTTTAGTTTTAAATGAGTACTCAAGAAACCCTTCTGAGGTAAGTTAACTTCATAAATCTATTCAGTTTCTCTAAATTTCTAATTTTGGTAAAGTTTCTAACGACTTTCATGGTTTCTAAGCTTATAGTAATAACTCGTTGAAAAAATTCCAATAGATAAGTAACGAGTGCTAATAATCTCAACAGAGTAATAATTGCTATCATTAATAATGCTACTCTTTTTATTAATCTTAACGCATTAGTGTCTCATACCCCATTCAAAAGCAGAGTGACTATTCACAATATAATCATAAACTTCGAGTGATAGCTGTCATGATAATATTGCTGTTGTAAATAGTTTGATAGAAACTGTCTTGCATTTTTATTAAGCGTAAAGATGGTGGTGCAATAATGGATTTTATACCTTGCAAGGACACTATTATGAAATGGGCTTGGGTGCTTTGGGAGATGTTTCTTAAAAAAACATATGAATTTTAAACAACAAGCATATTCTTTTTTACGGCATTCTATTTTACCCGAAGAACGTACCTATGAAAAGGACGACTAAACAAAAGCATGAAGCAATCTACAGGTTATAATGACCAAATATTCAAGCTTTATTCTGCATCGCCTAACTCTGCATCAAGAAACTGATGCAAATCTACAATGTAATAACGTTGTAATGCATTATCTACACTGCTTTGTGCTTTTGCCTGCCATGCTTCTTGAGCGGATTGATAATCTGAGAAAATACCAACCACATCTAAATCATCAGGATTCTTAAATTGATTACTGTTAAGATTTTTTAATTCCCCACCAAATACAAGATGTAAATATTGTTTTTTTTCTTTGGTTTCAGTCATATGTGCCTCCATATCATTTAGATTATCTTAGCGCGCTTTTACGTGATTAAACTAACTTTGTTTGACGAACAACATCTATCATATCTTGACAGCAATTATTTTTACCAGCAATTAAAAGTCCATACTGGTAAGGTTCAATTCCATAAGATAGTAAAGGGGCATCAAGCGATAAAAAACACCCTCCACACTCCTGCAAAATAAGATCAGCAGCGGCAATATCCCATTCATGACAATTTGGACGAACTAATACGATATCAATTTCATCTTGAGCAACAAGAACAATACGATAAGCAAGAGAAGGAAGATAATGGTAAAGACTGACTTGATTGAGAAAATCATCTGGTAATTTTTGTGCGAGCGATTTATCAAGTGAAATTTTATATTTTCGATGAACCTCAAAGGCTAAACGAGGAAGTTTTATCCCATTTAATGTTGCCCCTCCACCTGTTACAGCTGTATAAACATCTCCTTGAGCCGGACATTGTAGAACGCCCACAATAGGACGCCCATTCTCAATAATGGCAACCGAAATACACCAATAAGGATTGCCAGAAAGAAAACCACGCGTTCCATCAATAGGATCAACAACAAAAGAGCGCTCATAATAATCTTGTTTTTCTCGATTATCTTTTGTTTCTTCTGAAATCCATCCATAATTTGGACGAGCTCCAAGAAGCCTCTCTTTCAAGAAATGATCAACAGCAAAATCTGCTTCACTAACTGGGGAATTACCTTCTTTAATCCAGACATCCAACGTGCATCCAAAATACCGCATTGCTAAATCTCCTGCCTCTCGACAAACATCACGCAAAAGATTTAAATCAGAAGAATGATGCGTGTTATTTTCCTGCAAGTGTCATCCCTTCAATTAACAATGTTGGAGCAGCTGTACTATAACGCCGATCAATATCATTGGCAGGTGTTAAATGTGCTAACATATGAAGCAAATCAGAACCTAGCGTTACTTCACTTACCGGATAAGCAATTTCACCATTTTCAATCCAAAAACCGGAAGCCCCACGACTATACTGACCAGTAATAAAATCAATGCCATGACCGAATAATTCGGTCACATAAAATCCATTTCGCAAATCTTTTATCATATCGCAAGGCGATACTAAACCCGGTTCAATAGCAAAATTTGTACTGGTCGGCTGCACTAATGATGCCGAACGCATACCGTGTCCATTTGTTTTAAGTCCCAATTCACGTGCTGTAGATGATGAAAGAAGCCAATTTTTTAAAATACCATTTTCAATAATATTGAGTGTTTGCCCCTCTACCCCTTCTCCATCAAAAGGATGAGAAGCATTTCCACGTAATCGCAAAGGTTGATCGGTTACATTAACATTAGGCTTCATCACTTCCTTGCCTAGGAAATTCTGTAAAAGACTCGTTTTTCGAACCACAGAGGCTCCATTGACCATAGATGCGATATGCCCTGCAATTCCACGAGCCGTACGCGGATTAAAAATAACATCAACGCTCCCAGTCGCCGCACGAACTGCACCCAAACGTCGAACAGCACCAAGCCCTGCATTCTTTCCCACAGTTTCTGCTGCCTCTAAATCAGAAAAATGTAAGGCTGTTGTATAATCATAATCCCGCTCCATCTGTGTTCCTTCACCTGCAAGAGCACTACAAGAACGTGAAAAACAACTTGAGCGATAGGCTCCACAAAAACCATCGCTGGTCACAAGAATAAACCCACTACGGCCATAAGCTGTTGCAGCGCCACCAGAATTGCTTACACCTTTAATATCAAGAGCTGCTGCCTCCGTTTTTAAAGCATCTTCTGTTAAAAAATGACTGCTTGGTACAAAATCATCAAAAAGATCAAGATCTTTAGGATGCTTAACCAAACACTCTTTATCTGCCAAACCTTCAAATAAACTATCGGGAGAAGCTTTAGCCATCGCAACAGCACGTTCCGCAAGTTCTTGCGGATAAGATCCTAAATTAGCAGAAACACTTGCTACTTTTTTTCCAACAAAAACCCTTAGAGTAAAATCATTGCTCTCTGCTGCTTCTGTCGATTCAACTTGCCCAAAACGAACTGATACACTGGTAGAATGAGCATGAACAATAACAGCATCAGCAGCATCTGCCCCAGAACGCCTTGCTGCTTCAACCAGCGAAACTGCTTTCTCAATCTGGTTTTTGTCAGTCATCATAGACTCCCTAAAATATTTTATTATTTACATTGATAAGCATTCTGACAAATTTATACAAATCAGAATATAACTCTTGTGTGTTTATTCATAAGATTATGCATATTTCATGCATTCTTTCTTTTAATGCATTAAATCATTTCCCTTTTAGCTTCTTTATGAAAAGACGTAATATGCTGTATATGCCGTAAAATCTCTTTAGTTTCAAGATTTCTCATGGGCCCTTATCATTTTAGATAACCCAATCTGTACTGACAATCAAATCAACCGAAAATTTGGCAATTAACAAAAGGCCTAACAATAACATTTGAATTTAAGCCAAAATCCTCAAAAATTAGAAAAGTATAAAATGACTTAAGTCACAGGCCTTATGTCCTCTGGATAGTCAAATAACTTCCTTCATTCCTATAGCATTCTTTAATTTCCAAGCAAGAATCAAGAAAATGCCTTATATTTGTGTATACTTCTTTGCTTCTATAAACTCTCTCATAATTAAGATGGCAATCTTGTAAACAAAAAAATATAAACGGAATAAAAAATTTTTTCTTGCGTTATTGCTTCAACAAAATGAGCAGTCATTAGCTTCTTTATTCTCATAGGCGTGATATCACAAAGAACTCATTTTTTATATTTATCAGAAATAAGTTATAATCATAACATTCTCTCTCGTTTCTAATGTGTCTAATCAAGAGCATCTCATCTTTTTTCATGCCTCATCCTTAATCGGTTACTTTGTTATTAAACAGATATAACTTAATAAACTTCTTTTTCCTGAAACAAAAATATTTGCAGAAACTGGGATATCTGTGCGCATTTTAAAAAATCGCTTTTTTAAACATTTAAACCAAATACATACAACGATACGAGATTAATTTTTACGAAAATTAAGGGAGGTTTTATTTTATCATCTAGAGCCTTTTAGAACTTCCACTCTCTAGAAAAGTGATCATCTTTTAATCAAAAAAACACTTTGATTTATAATCATAATTGATCGTTTTGTAATTTGCATAAAAGAATCAAATATCATTAAATTTTCTCCGTTTCTAACCTATTCATGTTGAATCAATCACAACTATTTGCGAGCATATCATAAGTAAGGGGCGTATGAATAAAAACTATTTAAGAAGGAGTCAAAATGTCTTTTATGAATGCTCTCAAATCAAAAACTATCGCAACATTAGAAACTGGCAAATATCATGACAATATCAACCTACAGATTCACAAGAGCAGAAATAAGCTTCTACAACTTTCTTTATTTTCAGTAAAAATGCGCGCCTTATAAGCTTTTATATATTGAATAAAATTCAATGGCTTTTATAAGATCTTTGGTGCAAAATTAATTTTCTCAGATGATTTGACACGATTTCAACGACTAACTAAAAAATGCTCCGTAGCTCATTGGTTTGCCGTATACTCATAACTGATTCCGTTCTAATAATAAGTTACAATTTCTGCACCTTTTTTAAGGTATTAACTTCTTTATAAATGCCCCCCCTTACGAGATGCTTTTGTTTTCAGTAAGAGCACGTCTGCTCATTTCAATCATTGCATCGCGAAGATGTAACTTAATTTTTGACCCAATAATCATTCCAAAGAAAGGAGAAAATAAACCAGACATGGTTACAGTATGACGAATTTTGTTATTTGAAGAACCCGATTTTGTTGAACAAATATATTCATGATTAAAACTCATACGTGTAAAAGGAAGTTTAGCATAATCAGAAAAACAAACATTTTTTATAACTTTATCAAGTGTAAAAGTTACTGTAGGTCCCTTTTTAGGTTTCATGCGTCCTATAGCGCCTTCTTTGAAAGGACCAGAAAGTTCTACCCACTCAAGTTCACTATCCCAGCAAGGCCATGATGCCACATCTTCCCATATAGCCCAAATTTGCTCAGCACTTGCTTCTGTATTAATCTCTTCACTATATATCCAATTAAACACGACAATCTCCCCTTTTTTACAAATTACTTATCTTTAGTGATAAAGAATAATATAAAAAAGTATCCTTAAAGCTGCACAACGATAAGATACTTAATACTCTCAGATTTACTTAATATGTAATGATTAACTCAACAAGCGATATTACTAAACTAAACACACAAATATTCAGGATAAATGAACACTATTTTCAATACTAAACAAAATATCTTTTTTAAGTTTAGACAATAGCAAAAATAGAAGTTACGCATCATATAAGATATCAATGCAGACTGCATAGCTTAAAGCTTTCAACTGCTGATGAAATGTGATGATTAAGGTATAGCAGAAAGAAATTAGATAAAAAAGATCATAACTATTATCGAGGAATATATATCCTATTGGAGAAAAAACATCCTTCTGTATTAAAGCTAATAAAAATTCATCAATTCCTTTAACATTAGAATCTTTTATTGATTTTCTGCTTAACCTTTTAAAAACCATATAAAATGAAGAAAACTGTGAAAAAACATTTTTTTATCCTATCGGATAAAAACAAAAACTTTCTCAAGATGTAAGCAATCGTAATTTATAAAGACGTATTGCTGTCTCACCATAAAAACGCTCATCGTCTAGATAAAAGACGTCAGGTAAATCAATCATTGTATCTTTCTTTTCTTCGAGCACGAAGAGTGTATCAGCTTTTGCCCACCCTCCTCGCAAAGCTTCTACAAAAGCACGTTCACCTAAACAACGGCTATAGGGAGGATCAGCGCAGATAACATCGAATGGAAGCATTGTTCCAATATTGCCAAGTTTGGTTGCATCACGACGCAAAATCCGTCCAATCCCTTGCAATTCAAAAGCTTCGATATTTTTTTGAAGTACTCCACGCCCCTCAACTGAATTTTCAACAAAAACAGCAGCCTTTGCTCCACGTGAAAGTGCTTCAATGCCTAAAGCCCCAGTCCCAGCAAAAAGATCAAGAATGCGTTTATTGGTCCAAAATTGTTCTTCACGGCTAGAAAGAATATTAAAAAGGCTTTCACGTGTACGATCACTCGTTGGGCGAATCGACTGATTAACAGGCGAAAACAAAATACGCCCAGCAAATTTACCGCCTATGATCCGCACGTGGACCTCCAAATCGCTTCGAAGTTTTTGCACCGTCCCTATGTGGTTTAGATTTTTTCATAGCACCACCAAACGATTTTACCTTTTCCTTTCTCTCAAAAGAATGCTCATCATGACCACCTTTTATCATTTTCTCTTTATCCTTTAAAAAGCGATCTTTCTTACCAAAGGGATGCGTCTCTTCATAAGATATTTTGCCATGTTTTTGAACAAAACTTTCCCTCTTCTCTTTGTGTGATGGATTTTCTTTTAGTTTTTCCTTGCTTCGATGAAATGATTTTCTACCATCCAAATCGCTCTTATGACCATGCGATTTCTCCTCACTATAAGAAGGCTTTCTACGTGCACTTTGCGGACGTGCACCAGGAGCCATCCAAACATTAGCACGGCGAGAACGCGGTAGAAAACGCTCTGCTTTTCCTTCTTCACTTTTCTCCTTCTTTACATTCTCATGAGACTTTGTACTTAATCGTGCGCGACTATGTTCAACAGAACCATCTCTTGGTCGGCGTCGTATTGCCCTTTCACTTGAGAAAACCCAACCATCATTTGCAATAGAAAGATCTTTCTGGCTTTGCTTTTCTGCAACAACTGCAGAATTTGAAAATGGCTTAAGAATAGGAGCATCAAAATCTGCATTGGCTTGCATAATCAAACGCTCCCCCAACTGATCTCGTAACATCCGCCCTTTTAACTCTTGCACAGCTCCTTCTTCTAAATCAGAGAGATGAAATGGACCATAAGATACACGTATTAATCGATTAACTGATAATCCCAATGCCCCTAAAACATTCTTTATTTCACGATTTTTTCCTTCTCGCAAAGCGACAGAAAGCCATACATTCGACCCTTGTTCGCGTTCAATTGATGCTTCAATCGAACCATAAAAAATACCATTAATCGCAATACCATTTTTAAGGTTATCCAACGCGCTTTGCCTTACTCTTCCATGAGCACGGACACGATATTTGCGGACCCACCCCGTTACAGGAAGCTCTAATACACGCGCTAAGCCACCATCATTGGTTAAAAGCAAAAGCCCTTCCGTGTTAATGTCAAGCCTTCCAACAGAAAGAACACGCGGCATTCCTTTTGGTAAATTACTAAATACTGTAGGTCTGCCTTCAGGATCACGGTTCGTGGTGACAAGACCTGCTGGCTTATGGTAAAGCCATAAACGCGTTCGTTCTATAGGAGGTAAAGGTTTGCCATCAACTTTAATAACATCAGAGCGGCTAACATTAAAAGCAGGCGTTGTCACGACTTTACCATTCACAGAAATACGACCTGCAACAATCATCATTTCTGCATCTCGACGCGAAGCAATACCAGCACGCGCTAACCTTTTAGCAATTCGTTCACTCTCATTATTTTCATTCATTTGCGTTTCAAACCAATCTTTGCAAGTATGTTCAGAAAATTATTCACATGCACCATACCGCTTATCCTGAAAAATGAAGTAGCATAATCATTTATCATTTTCTATACTTTAACGACAATAATATATCTGCCGGCTTGCAAGTTTGTTTTAAACTCTTAAAAAATAGAGGTCTTCTTTTCATTATAAAAGCATAATAAATTATTCATTCCATAGCATTTCTTATCGAGATAACCTTTAGATTTTCTATACCTTCAGTAGAAAGAATATTATGACTTTGACGCCCATGGAAATAGCCCTTTTAGAAGCACAAGAGGCTGCAAAAACAGATGAAGTTCCCGTAGGTGCTGTCATTACACGTGGAAAAGCTATCATTGCACGCGCTGGTAACTTTATAAAATCTGCATATGACCCTACAGGACACGCAGAAATACGCGCAATCCGTATGGCTTGCAAAACATTGCAAAGCGAAAGGCTTCCTGATTGCGATCTTTATGTAACACTTGAGCCTTGTGCTATGTGTGCCGCTGCCATTTCATTTGCACGCATACGACGTCTCTATTACGCAATAAATGATCCCAAAGGAGGTGCTATAGAAAATGGTCCACGTTTTTATCAGCAACCAACCTGTCATCACAAACCTGAGATTTATTCTGGTTTTAAAGAAAAAGAAGCAGTTCAATTACTTAAAGATTTTTTTGTACAAAAGCGATACTAAAAACAATTCTTCTTCCATAACTTTTACTCTTTAGAAACTATCCTATTTCTTAAAAAAGATTATTCATCCTTCTGATATAGCGAAAGCTATTTTGAAGCATTTTTTCTCTCTTTTAATTCTGCATATTGTTTCTATTAGATGATACATTCATTCAAAAGAATAATTCATTATTTTGTATATAAAATATAAAGTCCAAAATATCGTAGATATACTCTTATTTCAAATGACGTTGAATCAATAAAATCTCTTTCTTGGCACTCATAAGTGAGGTTACTGTCTAGATAAAAAACGTTTTAGAAAAGACTAAAAATGTCTCTTATGAAAGCTCTCAAATGCAAAAATTGCCACAACATTGAAATCTGGAAAATAAAATGATGGTATAAGCTCTCTCCTTCATAAGAATAAAGCTGCTAATTTTCAATGGCTTTCACGTTATACTATCCACACAAACAACGTTGTGAAATGGACTTAAAAGATATTTCTTGTTAAAAAAACAACGCTGAACCACTCTCTCGATGCTATCGCCATATTGCTATTTCATGGAAATAACAACCAGCTTGCAGCAGCATTATAACTCTGCGTGAACTGAGAACTTGGTGTCATAATTAATGAGAAGAATACCTCACATACTTTATATTTTGTCTTTTTCTTATCGACCAATAGGTGCAATTTTTGCCGGTTGGCGATAACTTAAAGGTGGTTCAGTGAGATAGCGACGGTATTTTGAACTTCCAACTTGTGCTCTCTGACGACGTAAATATTCTTGTCGTTGCTTCGCACTCAACTGTGAAGGATTTTCTGAACCAGCGCCATTAACTAATGATCGCTTGTGAGGAAAAGGAGTACTTTCTCGATGCTGCTTCGATGCTGCCATTTCATTGACAGATCTATCTTGTTGTGGTACCGGCAAAAATCTGCGTGAACTAGGGCTTGGTATTACAAGTTTTGGATGAGGTTTCATAGCAATCTGGCTGCTATTATTTGTTGGTGTTAATGAAGTAATATTAGCAACATCTTCAAAAAACTGTATCGAAACCGGTTTATTGGTACCATAGGTAGGAGCGGATAAATTGCATCCCGTTAAAACAAAGCACATCCCTAAAATTCCTATTGGAAATATTTTTATTTCACGTTTTCTCACTGCCTATTCCATTTCCTAAGTATATGGCTGATTAATATTCCCGTTATTTATGAGAGAACGGTCCATACACAAATTTCCCCCCTGCAGACAAAATAACGGAATTTACTTTGTACCACAAAAAACTATATTCATCAATATGAGAAATATACTTGCATTTCTTTCCTTTGATTTAAAATTTTAAATCTTACCAAGAATCTGTAGTTCCCGCAAAGCAGCTGCATCACGAGCAGATACATCCGGATAAGCTAAATCACTCCCAACATCTTGTGTATAACGCCATGATCGAGCACATTTTTTTCCTAATGCCCTCTTTGGATATACACCAACACCTTCAACATCATTCAAAGTAAAAGCATCGGAAGGTATCGTGTCCTGCGTAATTGTGAGTGCACTGGTAATACAGATCTCCGCCATATCCACATTTTCTAATGCCTCTCGTAAAACCAGATTGGAAATAAAAACAATAGGCGCAGCTTCCAAAGAGGATCCAATACGCTTATTAGCACGTTCAAGCTCTAAAGCACCTGTCACAACTTTACGGACCTGCCGAATTTTTTTCCAACGCTCAGCCAAAGATTGGTTTTGCCATTCTTCTGGTACAGAGCGAAATTGTTCCAAATGCACCGATTGGCTTTCTGGATAACGCTCTAACCAAGCTTCCTCCATCGTAAAAGGTAACATTGGAGCAAGCCATGTGACCATATGCTCAAAAATCTCACGGACAACCTGCAAGGAAGCCTTGCGTTTTTTTGATGAAGGTGCATCACAATAAAGAGAATCCTTGCGGATATCAAAATAAAATGCCGATAACTCAATGATTGAAAAATCCAATAATGCACGCATAATCTTTTTAAAATCAAATTCATCGTAAGCGCGATTAATCAACTGATCAAGTTCAAAAAGCCTATGCAATATAAATTTTTCAAGATCCGGCAGTGCACCATAAGATATTTCTTCTCCATCATCATGTGCTAAAGTTCCTAGCATCCAACGAATTGCATTGCGTAGTTTACGATATGAATCCACATTTGTTTGAAGTATTTTTTTGCCTAAACGCTGATCTTCCCAATAATCGGTTGTCATAACCCAGAGACGAAAAATATCAGCTCCAGATGTTTTAATGATCTCTTGCGGAACAACCGTATTGCCTAAAGATTTAGACATTTTCTTACCATTCTCATCCAAAGTAAAACCGTGTGTGATCACGGACTTATAGGGAGAACAAGCACGCGTACCACAGCTTTCCAAAAGAGAAGATTGGAACCATCCGCGATGTTGATCTGAACCTTCAAAATAAACATCAGCAGGCCATTTCAAATCAACCCGATCTTCTAACACAAAGCTATGGCTTGCTCCAGAATCAAACCAAACATCCAAAATATCATAAACCTGTACCCAAGGCTCATGTGCACGCTCCCCTAAAAAACGTTCACGTGCTCCTTCAGCAAACCATGCATCTGCCCCTTCTGCTTCAAAAGCCCGTAAAATACGCTCGTTCACACCTTCATCTTTTAGAATAACACCATCCTCATTTGCAAAAATACAAATAGGAACACCCCAAGAACGCTGACGAGAAAGAACCCAATCAGGACGATCTTCTATCATAGAAGCTAGGCGGTTTTGTCCAGAAGATGGCACAAAACGCGTTTTTGAAACAGCTTCCAAAGCCCGACTACGTAAAGTTGAACCATCCCCAAAATCTTTATCCATTGAAATAAACCATTGCGGTGTATTGCGAAAAATAACGGGTTTTTTTGAACGCCAACTATGGGGATAGGAATGCTTTAAACGCCCCCGTGCAAACAATCGATCTGCTTTAATTAAAGCATTAATGACCTCTTTATTGGCATCACCCATTTTTCCATTATCATCAATAACACGTGCAGGTCCTCCTTCACGATCTGGTCCTAAACCTGGAACATCTTTCGTATAGAACCCTGCATCATCAACAGGAAACGGTATAGATGAATCAATCCCCGCTTGCTCCAGTAAGGACTTATAATCATTCCAAATTTCAAAGTCCTCACGCCCATGGCTTGGTGCTGTATGGACAAAACCTGTACCAGCACTCTCTGTTACGTGCGAACCATCAAGCAATGGAATTTTATAATTATACCCTCCAGCTAAACCTTTGAGTGGATGAGAAAGAACAAGAGCTTTCAACTCTTCAGAAGAAATAACACGCAAATGCTTCAAAACAAGTTTGGCTTTTTCTCCACAACTCATCGCTAAAGCGTCTGCAAAGAGAAGCTTTTCTCCCACTTGAGGACCAAAATCATTTTCAGCACTTTCAACTTCGTAAATACTATAAGAAATTTGCGAAGAATAACTCACTGCACGATTGCTTGGAATCGTCCACGGTGTTGTTGTCCAAATGACGACATGAGCACCATATAAATCATCAGAATTTGCTTCAAAAACAGGAAACTTAACCCAAAGCACCTCTGATTCATGATCATGATATTCAATCTCAGCCTCTGCCAAAGCCGTACGTTCCACAACAGACCACATCACTGGCTTGGAACCACGATAAATCTGATCTGACATAGCAAATTTTATCAATTCACTGGCAATGCGTGCTTCTGCATGAAAAGCCATTGTAGTATAAGGCGTGTTAAAATCTCCCACGACACCAAGGCGTTTAAATTCTTCACTTTGAATAGTTACCCAATGCTGTGCAAATTCACGGCATTCTTGACGAAACTCGTTAAGAGGTACCTCATCCTTATTTTTTCCTTGTGCTCGATATTTTTCTTCAATTTTCCATTCAATTGGAAGCCCATGGCAATCCCAACCAGGTACATAATTTGCATTAAAACCGCGCATTTGGAATGAACGAACAACCACATCCTTTAGAACTTTATTTAAAGCATGCCCGATATGAATATGACCATTTGCATAAGGCGGACCATCATGAAGAATATAAAATGGACGATCTTTTGCTTGTTGACGCAATTGCGCATAAAGCCCCATATTTTCCCAACGCGCCATCAATTCAAGCTCTTTTTGCGGAAGCCCTGCACGCATAGGAAAATTTGTCTGTGGGAGATAAAGAGTTTTTGAATAATCTATTGTTTCATTTTTCACAGCCATTGTGAAATATCCCTGTCCACTTTTACGATTTCATTTTTGTATAACTTCCCTGAACCCTGCAACTCTTGTTTTTATCTATAGGGAAAGCCGAGCTTATCATTCGTATTAAGCAGCGATCAGGAAAATATATCATCACAATCTATGGGCTTTATCATGAAATTCACAAGAAAAGAAACCAAAAAGTGATCTTAAAAAAATAAAGGCTCCACTGACAGTGGAGCCTCTTAGAAATTTACTCTTTAAAAAATTAGAATTTATAAGCTACACCAACACGGAAATCATTGGTTTTGTAGTTAACTTCAAGTTTTTCCTTTGCAAATTTCTTTTTACCAAAATCAGAGTAACGATATTCTGCACGTACAATCACATTATCTAGAAGCGAGAAATCAACGCCACCACCAAGTGTGTAACCAATCATGGTTTTTGTTTCATCAGCTAAGTTCTTAGAAGAAACGACTCTTCCATCCTCATCCTTAACAGATATTGATACAGTGTCTTGGAATTGCCCATAAGCAATACCACCAGCAAGATAAGGCATAAAGCGATCAGCAGCAAAACCAATACGTACCCGTGTAGCACCACCCCAATTTTGCTTGAAAGTATGACTTAAAGTTTCAACTGCATCCTCTTGATCAAGACCAAGTTCAGAAGCCATCTTTTTTATTTGTTCTATACCATATACACTGGAAGCGTTCTTATCCACCGCTTGTGTACTTTGTGCACCGTGTCCAGCCATATTCTGTCCACCATGAGAACGAGAAGCATGTGGATTAGCATTTCCGCTACCATGGGTGCCATGATGACCTCCGTATTGGGCTCCGCTTGTTCCATTGGAAGCTTTTGCTGTTTCAGAAGATGATCCTGATCTCGCGAGGACAAATGTCCCTCCGCTCGGTACTGTTCTTTCTTTTAATGATGATTGTTCCGATGCAGGTGCTTTTGCTGCTGGCTGACTTGATTCTGTTCCCGTTGATGAGATAGAGGGCGCGGGTTTTACAGCAACCGATTTTATTGGAGTAGCTTGCACTTGTACAGCCCCTGCTGATACAGATGATGTTTCTGCAGATTTTGCAGACGCAGTTACTCCATTTGTTCCTCCTACTGATGGTTGATCTCCTGTGTCTGATCTTGCCAATAGGAGCGTTGACTGCTCTGGTGAGCTTGCTCCTGTGGTAGAGGATATTGATTTAGGTGCAGGTGATTTTAATCCATTTACCCTGCTTACCAATGTCGGTCCTGTACCTGATCTTTCCAATGAGGACGATGGCGATTGCACTGAACTCACCGTCTGTCTAGAGGATGCTGATTGTGGTATTGGCGATGCAGATGGCGTTTTTAATGGTGGTGTTGAAACTCCTGAATTTTCCCTTCCCACTACCACTGTTTTTTCTGCTGTTGAATTGACATTGCCAGAACTTCTAGTTGTTGCTGCTTTATTTGATTGTGTTGCTCCTGTTTGTGGTTGTTGAACTGTATTTACTGATCTAGTTAGTGCTTGACTGGATTGCGCTGCAACAGATTGTTCTGACGTGGATCCTGCTGTTGGAGTCCCTCCTGTTGTAGTTCCTGTACCTGCAGGTGCTCTTGAGGTGTCTTTTTGCGTTTGTACTCCTGCTGTTGCTTGTGAGGTTGGAGATGTTTGTGGTTTTGCGGATCTGCGGGATCTTACGACTGCATTTTCTACTGTAGTGTTATCAGCCGCTCCTATGGTAATGGTCTTTGTGTGTTTTTTTCCAGATACCATTAAATCCGTATCGATGCCAAAAATAAAGTTGTCACCGAGATCAATATTAGAACCTGCATAAAAACCACCTGCAAACCCTGAAAGTTTAGGAGAGAACTCTTTATCCAGTGGTAAACTCTTTTCTTGACCAACAAGAGCCATATCAGCTTTGCTTGAAAAACCACCAGCTTGGACACCTAAATAAAGACCTGTCCATGAAAAAGTAGGTGCAACAATGGTAGAAGCAGTCGATGATGCTGGCTGATGAGGAATCATAACATCAGCAGCTAGTGCTGTAGACGCTGAAATTAAAGAAAAAATAGACGCTGTTATTAAACGTTTTGTATTCATAAAATCTCTCCAAATATCCAAAATGAAATTCATATAGAGCATCTTTTCTGAAAGATCTGTAGCAAAAATGACACACTCACAAAAAAATAAAGAATTTTTGCAAATAAGGCTTCTTAAACTTTTAATTTTGCATTCAATAAGAATTTGTAAACTAAATCACACTAAAATTATGTGTATTAAAGTTGGATTCATTTTCATTAAAGTTTCGCATAACTGTTAATGATAATATTCTTTATAAATTTCTTTTACCAAAATCTAAATAACAGTATTCTGCATACAATAAACTATTATCTGTTATTGCAAAATCAATACCAGCGCAAACAGTGAAATCAAATATTGCCTTTTTTAAAACCAAGCGCCATCAAAGTTTCATCTATTTACCAGCATGATCTACTTTTAGTACTTTAGCAATAGTATTTTGTATCTAAAATTCAGAAAAACAAAGAAATTATTCAAACACTCGCAAAAAAACTTTTAGATTCTTTGCATAAACATCTTCATCCTGCCACATCACATTGATTTATAAAGATAACTTATTGTTTTCATGTTGAATGAAAAAACTAATTCTGTAGGATTCTATCATTTAAAATCTGTTCCATGTTGTATTAATTAAAATCACTTGCTTGCACGTTACAAGCGAAATTTTCGTAAGGACGGACAAGGCTTTCTCTGCTGAAGCAAGACTTAAGGCTGGCATTCAAGTTGTTCTGAATGCTTTTTACAATAAGGGCTATTTAAGCGTCTCTCAACACTTCGCTGAGGCATGACAGCACCAGGACGACATATGGGAAGGTTGTCTGATTTATGGTTCTCACACCAATCTTGTATTGTAAAGCTAGGGCGAAAACCTGATTGCGCCATACACATTTCAATACTGGCAAATTGATTCAAATCTAGCGCCACAACCTTATTAAGGTCCGGTACTCCACATTCTAAAAGTATTTTATTTCTCCATAATGCTGGAGAAAGTGAGGGAATTGAGTTAACACATCCAGTGATACTTAACAGAGCTATACAACTCAACAGTTTTAAGATTTTCTTCATTCTTCCCCTCTTTTAATGGATTTATTTACGATAAAAAGCTCATAAGCCTGCTGATATTTTCTGTCATCGCTTCATTAAAACAACGGTGAACAATATTGAGATGATTGGTTGAGTAAATAATCCCGCCATTCCAAGCGAAGGCAAGGATGGCGGATTGTTGATCATCACAAGAAAGACTTAAGGTTTGCATTCAGGTGCATTTTTATATTTTTTACAATAAGGGCTGTTTAAGCGCTTCTTGACACTGCGCTGTGATATGATAGCACCTGGACGACAAATGGGCAAGTTTTCGGCTTTATGATTTCCACACCAGCCTCCCCCCACATCATATTTATAGCGAAATCCCGCTTGGAGCATGCAAGCATCAATGGTTGCATTTGCATTGTAGTTGAGCTTTCTGGATCCTTATCATAAGGAATTGGCATACCACATTCTAATAATGCTTTTGCTACCTCTGTAAAATCTGCTCCTGGTTTTTCCCATGCCCCTATAGAAGATGTGGGAGTTTATTAAACTGGCACCCAGCTATACTCAATAGAGTTATCACACTTAATAATTTTAAGGTTTGTTTCATTTTTTGCTCCATGAATTAATTGAATCAATTTGTATACGGTGAGATGAACCATAATTATGTCTACATGCTCGATCCACATTTGCATAACAAACATGAGGGCTGGGATAACTAAATAGTACTTTCTTTGCCTCTTTAACTGCGTTACTACCAAAGGGTCTTTGGTAAAAAGTAGCGGAATTTCCACCAAATACTACACCAACAAAATCATCTGCATGGTTTTCCAAGCCGACAGTGGTTTGCTTGCCATCCTTTAAGATATATAACGTATCTGCCATGTCTTGAGTATTATAAGCTGGACCAAAGAAATTAACCGTTGTTTCCTTTGCTATACCGAGAACACCATGCTTTACTAAATTATATGATCCATTTCCTGCTGTTATGGTACCACGACTATGGGCATCATCATGCAATCCTGTATTGCCATAAAGATACATTATATCCTAGAATTTCTTGGTTGAATTGGTCAATCCAAAAAAAAATCTACCTTCCAGAAACTTCTGAAAAATCGCTATCCCTACTTCCACTTCCCAGTCTTCAGCTTCTGGGAAGTATGTAAAATAAAGGGGACCATGATCATTGTCAACAAACTGGACAGTATAACGCGCAGCATCATCTGGTGAGGTAAAAATACCATTGTAAAACATATGAACCTTGCCATCAGAACCTTTTTGTAAATGTTTTTCTTCTTCAGGCGTTAAATAACGATACAGAGGGACTTGTCTTCCATAACTGTCTTTGATAGGTTTTCCATTTTTATCTGTTGCATAGAGGACATTGCCATTTTCATCATGCAAAACCTCACCCTCAGGATGCTCTTTGAGATATGCGAATTCGCGTATTTTGTCCCAGTATCCCAATCCTTCATCCGATAAATCATTGATCATATCTACGCGATTATGCACTGCTCCCTCAAGCGGTGCAACATCTAGCTGTCCTACTGCCTGGTATGCTGCTGCGGTGTTGCGGTTGAGAGAGCCAATGATTTGTCCAGCATCTTGCCCCATCGCCCTCTGTCCAGTTGTATCAGTAAGGATGATAGTCCCATCACTGATAGCAGATTTGGTTTCCCCTTCTGCTGCATCCTTGGCTTTGCCGTGATTTAAAACATTCTTGGCAATGTTTTTTATCGTGTCATTCCCAGAAAGGCTAAACCCATGGCTGCTGGCTTTAGCATGGGCACTGTTGCTGATATCACTGGTGCTAATGCTTCCTGTGGTCAGGCTGTTTTTATCTGCCGGCGCGGTGCTGGCAATGATGCCTCCGGTTAGGGTCGTTTTGTCTTTAACAATGATATTAAAGCCGCCTTCACCCGCTTTGATACCTGATTGCTCCACAACACTATGATAATCGCTAGAGGATTTATCCCTTTTGGAAAGAGGCGCTCATAAAGCCCCCCACCTATTTACTAAGGAAATTAAACGTGTGTAACATCAAACATATCATCATACAGCCTGCTAAAGATGAGAGCTTTGTTTTTTACCATTGGCTATGAAAGAAAATCCTTTGAGGACTATTTCAATCAACTTATCAAAAATAATATTAAACTTTTGTATGATATTCGTAAAAATCCAATAAGCAGAAAATACGGATTTTCAAAAAGACAATTAGAGAAAGTTGTAAACAACATTGATATTGAATATATGGCATATGCCTGAACTTGGAATTGCCTCTGAAAAACGAAGAAATTTGAAAACACAAAAGATTATGATCGCCTTTTTGAAGATTATCAAAATACAACTCTCAAGGATAATTCTTGTGCAATAAACAAATTATATCAAATTTTTTTAAACAAAAAGCGCGTTGCAATCACCTGTTTTGAAGCTAATGTATGCATGTGTCATAGAGGACAACTCGCATTAGCTCTCATTCCATTGCCTGATTGGAAATATGAAATTAAGCACATCTAAAAAAATAAATTTGCATATTTTAAAAAAATGTGAGTGCCCATATGCCTCCCAGCCCCCTACCCATTCCTAATAACTTTTAAGTGATGCATGATTCACGCTACGGGTGAATTCTGCGCAAATCAAGGAAAAGAAATATGAACTGACTGATGAAACAATTGAGGTTGGTGGATACATTACACTTTACTGCATCCTTGCTTTGAGAGACTTTGGAGATGTAAAGGCAGGTGATCTTGGCGCTTTTATACAAAAAGAAGACAATCTAGGTCATGATGGCAATTGCTGGATAAGTGATGATGCAAAAGTCTATGGTTATGCCAAAGTTTTTGGGGATGCACATGTTTACGGAAACGCTCGTGTTTTTGCCAATGCACAAGTTTTCGGTGGTACATTTATTAGTGGAAAAGCTAAAATTTATGACAGTCCATTGATTTCCATCAGAGCAAATATACGCTGGCTATTAAACAAGCGCAAAATGGCATCTCCAAGAAAATAAACAGACTTACAAAAGGCTCTTTCGATTAGTTATTGCATCAGTATTTACAAAGCATGCAATGGCATAATCAATTAGAAACTACTAAAAAATTAAGTATAGAATTCTGAACAATGTTTCTAAAAATATTGCTGATCGTGCACATAAAAGCACCACATCCTTGACGCCGTAGACAGAAGGCGAGCTACTCTCGCAGCGGCAAAATATTTTTTGACCTCTTTAAACAATCTCTTTAATTGGGCGGTTGATAATGCCCTTTTAAATAGAAATCCTGCCTTTAATATAAAAGCACCAAAATCTTTAAACAGTGGGGGATTGCTGCCATGTCTAGAAGAGGACATAGACAAATATTATCACCATTGGTCACACGGTACACATGAACGCGTCTGGATTGATGTTCTTCTTTCACAGGCTTGCGCGCGCGCCGTGATGACACCGTTCGTATCAGCTGGAAAGACGTCAAAGATAATATCATTTATCTCAAAACAGAAAAGAGCCAATTTAAAACAGATGTTTTTCTTCCTATTTTACCAGAACTAGAGGAAACCCTTAAAATTGGTCCCATAGGTGATCAAACATTCATTTGTGGTAAAGGTGGAAATAAGCTTGTCAAAGAAAGTTTTGGCAACCTCTTTCGTGAAGCATGTAATGCGGCGGGTATTAAAAAATCAGCGCACCGATTGCGAAAATTAGCAGCAAAACGTGCTGCCAATGCTGGTGCTACGGTTTCGCAAATGAAAGCGCTTTTTGGCTGGACAGAAGATAAAATGGCATCTCTTTATACCAAAACAGCCGATAGAAAACGCCTTGCAATAGAAGCCATTAAAAAACTTCAAAAAGGTTAGAGCAACGGGCGGAAGCTAAAAAACTAAAGCCCCGTCAAAATTATAAACGAAATCAAAGCGACGTTTGATGTGCTTCAGAAACCAGAGGAGAAATAGGTGGTTGTGTCTGTTGCATTGTTTGCCATAAATTATAATTTGTTTGCATATCCAGCCAAAATTTCGCTTTACTAAAACCAGCTAGTTCTAATTTCACTGCAAGTTCGGTACTCATAGAGGCATGTCCGTTAATCACTCTTGATAGAGAAGCTCTTGTCATATGGAGATGATTAGCTAACTTTTGTATTGTTATCCCCATTTCGTCTAAGAAAGCTACTTTTAGAACTTCGCCCGGATGTGCGGGGTTATGCATCATTATTTTCGTTCCTTTCATCAATGGTAATCTTGATAATCAACAAGCTCCACATCTGTTCCTATAAAGCGAAAAGTAACACGCCAATTTCCATTCATCCATATAGAATAGTACCCTGTAAGTTCACCTTTAAGAGGGTGTATTTTAAAGGCAGGCGCTCTCAACATTTCAGGCGTAGTAGCACTTGTTAAAGCCGTTAAGATAACGCGTAATTTTTTAAGTGATCTGGTCAAATAGCTTTTGTGGAACCTGTTGTATAAAATAATTTTAAGCCCTTATATTTAAAACTCACAATTGCCATTACCGCCCCTTGTCATATATCATTGCTATACGGTTAATAACAAATAAGAGTTAAGCCCATGTTAGAAATATCTGATTCTATATCTGGAAAAAATAGATAGGAATAAGTGATAAAAAGCTTCAAAAAGGTTAGGGATAGACACTCAAAAAACATAATAGAATCAATGAATTATAAAACCCTTTACTCTTGTAGTAAATCACTGATTTTAATTACCTTTTTTACACTCTTTTAGTGGTGCAAAACTATAACGATGTAATCCTATAACTGGTCCATATTTATCAAGAGCTGTACGATGCGCTAGCGTTGCATAACCTACATGCTTCTCTAAACCATACCCTTTATAAACTTGTCCTGCACATTCCATCATCCGGTCACGCGTTACTTTCGCAATAATGGATGCGGCTGCAATTGAAACCGAACGCTGATCGCCCTTAATCAACGCCATTGCAGGACAGGACAACTCAGAAGGAATATCACGCCCATCAACAAGGACATAGTGGACTGGAATGACTAATCCTATAATACAGCGACGCATTGCTTCTAAAGTTGCTTTTCTAATATTGGATTGATCAATTGTACGAGCACAAAGACTGGCGACTGAAACCGCTAATGCACTTTGCAAAATTTCATGATAAAGTCTATTTCGTTGGAGAAAAGAAAGTTTTTTTGAATCATTTAACCCATTAGGAATACGATCTTTATCCAAGATAACCGCTGCTGTTACCACAGGTCCAGCGAGAGGCCCCCGTCCTACTTCATCAACACCTGCTATATGAAAAAAACCCTGTTTTTGCAAATCAAATTCGCACGAAAAATTTGGTTGAAGCGGCAAATTAAACATCTTTGATACATCACAAATACAACAAACATACATCTATTTCTGTAGCCTGATCATTTTTTGCAAGCATTACAGTTTTAAATGGCTCTTCAAACATTCCACGAATTCTTGCACAAAAAATAAAAAACACATTTCTTTGGTTACCCTCTTTCATTATGTATAATAAAATCATGATGAAATAAAAGCTTTTATATTTATTTATCAAATATTTCCTAAAGTCATGATAGGTTTTACAAACCAATTTGGGTGCATTGATTTGATAAAAAGAGCTGCTTGTTGCGCCGTTTGTTTATTTTTAAAAATGCCAAAGCAAGTTGCTCCCGTTCCAGACATACGGGAAAAAAGAGCCCCACATTCATCTAATATAGATAACACTTCAGCTAACTGAGGTGCTATTTTTAATGCAGGAGAAAAAAGATCATTACGCGTTTCTTGTAAAGCTTCAACCAATGAATCAACACTTTTTAAAGCGTCTGTATTAATTTTTAAAGAAGGATTATGACGCTTCTCTAACGCTTTAAAAACAGCTTGTGTTGAAATCTCTTGTCCATGATTAACCAATACCATTGCTAATGAACAAGCTTCTTTTAGTCGTATCATCTCTTGACCAATTCCTTTAACCAAAAGCGGCTGCTGATATTCTAATGCACAAAGGCACATGGGAACATCAGCACCAAGAACTAAGCTCTTTTTTGCTAATTCTTCGTAAGGGCAATCAAGATTCCACTGTTGTCGCAACATGCTGATAACCCCAGCTGCATCACCTGAGCCGCCACCAATGCCTGAAGCAACAGGTAATGTTTTTACAAGCCGAAAAAAAGCAGGTTGAGCACATTCCGAAAAAGTCTTATGCATAAAGTCCCGTGCGCGAATAACCAAATTGTCTAAATGAGAAACAAGTCCTTTTGCAAACAACCCCGTCAAAACAAACTGATTATTTTCACAAGGTGCATAGTGTAGACAATCACCACTAAGACTAAAATAAACCAAACTTTCTATTAAATGATACCCATCAACACGTTGCCCCACAACATGTAAAGCTAAATTCAATTTAATAGGTGTAAATAAATAGGAATGTCTTTGGAACGAAGTTTGTACATTTGATATCATATGACGTAATATTCACTTACATAGGGTTCTTTTAAAAATTCCCCCCTTTTACCCATACTTTTAGCACGAGCCCTATAAACAGCTTGGAATATTCTTAATCGTTTTCTAAAAAAACAATAAATATAAAGAGTTCTCATACAAAATAAACGACATGTTCTCATTCGTATCATTGTAAGCCTTTTTCCTTCTAGCATCTGTTTTTAGATAAAATCTCTCTGGCTTGAATGATCCTTTCCATCACAAACCATAACGCTGCCAAAGCGCTCGCTCTTCTGCTGCCATCAATGCACTATCAACGACTGTATAAACCGTATGTGCCGTCACTCCTGAAGGCGTTTTAGGTCCTAAAAAACTTTTTGGAGGCATAATAAGTCGAAGTTTTGCATCATTACCAAAGCGCTCCTTAATAACAGAACGTACATCATTCAATCCATCAACCAGACCAAGCTCAACGCTTTGTTTTCCACTCCAAAACATTCCTGTAAAGAGATTCGAATCATCTGATAATTTTTCAGCACGCCGTTCTTTAACCAAATCGATAAAAGTTTGATGCACTTCAAGTTGGAGAGATTTCAAATGCTCAATATCCGCCTTTTTTTCTGGCTGAAATGGATCTAATGTAACTTTGTTCTTTCCTGCTGTGTAGACACGCCGTTCGATACCAATTTTCTTCAAAAGTTCCGGAAAACCAAAGGAAGCTGAAACCACTCCAATGGAACCAACAATTGAAGAAGGATCTGCAAAAATTTCATCCCCTGCACAAGCAATCATATAACCACCAGATGCTGCAATATCTTCAATAAACACAAGAACCTTTTTATTTTTTTCTTCTGCCAAGTCACGAATGCGCTTAAAGATAAAACGCGATTGTACAGGCGAACCACCAGGAGAATTAATAATAAGTGCAACAACCGGTGACTTTTTGTGTGCGAAAGCCTTCTCTAAAAGATTTGCACACCTACTGAGGGAAAGGGTACGAGATATAGATGCTGATGAATCCATAATTGCTCCTTGAAGGCGCACCACAGGAATTTCAAGTTTATCGGAAGAAAAACGGCGTGGAATAAAACTTTTAATAAAATCCATCAAAACAAAATCTCCTTATAAATTAAGAACAATTAAATAGGCAAGGACAACAAAAAGGAAGAACGCGATACCATCCAAAAGCGCCAATCAATCCCCACATTACAACCAGAAATATAATTTCATCCAAAGTCAAACCTCCCTAACAACAAAGTGTAGACTTTAAATAATAAACTAAAAAACACAAGATACTATTAGAAAAGTTCCCACAAGCTTATATATCCATTATTAATTGCATCAACTCGGGGTGAAAAAGTATGGTCATTACCTTCATGTATAACCAATGCCGGTAAAATAGATAAAGCTGCTCTGCTTCCTCGTTTTGCGTAAAATAAAAGACGAATTGCTGCTGTCTTTGCACGTGCATGCACAGGAACGATGCAAATACCACCAAAGCGCCCTTCTAAAGCACGCAAAATATCTACTAGTGATTGTGGTCGTGCAATGAGCCCTAAGTATCCACCTGGCTTGACAATCGCTGCTGCACTCCGCAACCAATTATCAAACATCGCTTCAGGCATAACGTGTGCTTCAGATTTTTGTTGATCAGGTGTCTTGCGATCAGTAGGATTATTAAAAGGTGGATTCATAATCGCAAAATCAAAGCTATTATCTATCAAACCTGCTTTTATACGTTCATTCCCCTTGAAAGTAACATCTGCTTCTAGCAAACAAATGCGGCCAGCAAATTGTTTGTTTTGTTTTAGCATAAGCGTTTTTTGAGCATAAGATATCATAAAAGCCGAACGTTCAACTAAGGTAACATGAACTTTCAGACAACGCGAAGCAACAGCTAACCCTGCAGCTCCAGCACCAGCACCTAAATCAACAACCTTGCCCTTTAAATCACTTGGAACCAAACTAGCTAATAACATCGCATCCATTCCAGAACGATGACCATATTTATGGGGTTGAACCAAATAAAATTTCCCGCGGTGAAAACTGTCAATTGTTTCACCACTCTGATTCGCTGCTTTATCCATTTAAAAGCCTAATGCTCACCTTTATAAACTGCATTTTTGCCATTCAGCTGCTATTTTAAATTTTTTATTATTTTATAACAATAAGATTACACTCGCTAAAGAACATTTCTTGCCAATAACATTCCAAGCTAACACTTTTAAACGACATCAAAAGCTTGAGTCAAAACCAAACCCCCTTTATGCTAATGAATAAAGTAAATTTTATATATGTCCATTGCAATACTCTAGGAGTAAACACATTGAGTGCAGCTATCAAACCAAAACAAATAAGAAATAATCAAATTTCTCTTCAATCTCTTGTCAATCTTACTCAAAAAGATATGGATTGCGTAAATCAATTTATTCTCTCTATGGCAAAATCAGAGGTTGAGATGATCCCTGAAATTTCTAACCATCTTATTTCATCAGGTGGAAAGCGATTACGCCCAATGATTACGCTCGCTTCTGCTCATATGTTCGGTTATCAAAGTGACGGGCATATAAAACTCGCAACAGCTGTTGAATTTATGCATACAGCAACATTACTACACGATGATGTGATTGATGAAAGTAATTTACGACGTGGAAAATCTACAGCACGTATGATTTGGGGGAATCAAGCAAGTGTACTTGTTGGTGATTTCCTATTGGGGCAGGCCTTTAAAATGATGGTCGATGTCGGTTCCATAGAAGCGCTCTCTGTCCTAGCCAACGCTGCTGCAATTATTGCTGAAGGAGAAGTTATGCAACTTTCTGCCGCAAAAAATATAAAAACCAGCCCTTCAGAATATCTCAAAATCATCGATGCAAAAACAGCAGCACTTTTTTCAGCAGCCGCTGAAGTAGGACCCATTATTGCTGGCTATGGAAATAAAGAGCGTTCTTCATTACGTGAATATGGAACATCCTTAGGTTTAGCTTTCCAATTAATTGATGATGCACTTGACTATAGCGGTAGTGCTCAAAACTTAGGAAAAAATATAGGGGATGATTTTAGAGAAGGAAAAATCACAATGCCTGTTATTCTCGCCTATGAGCGTGGGAATATGCTAGAAAAAGATTTCTGGAAAAAGGCACTTGAAGATGGCAATAATAATGATGAATCCTTCGCACACGCACAACACTTAATGGAAAAGTATGATAGTATCACAGATACAATAGAACAAGCACGCATCTATGGAAAATATGCAATTGATGCTCTTGTTCCCATGAATGAAAATCTTGCTTATAATGCTCTCGTTGAGACTGTTGAATTTTGTATTGCGCGCGTAAACTGAATTCTTTGCAAGAATCGCAGTATTTCTCAACAAAGTAATGAGATATGATCTATAAACAACACCATCAATTGATTATCTTGAAAAGGATTAGCTCCATGTGCTCTGCAACGGTATCTCGACTTTTTGCCCTCTTTATCGTGGGTATCATGCTGATGCCATCCCTCACCTACAGTAAAATAAGTGCAGCAACTCATACAAGCTCATTTACAGGTGCTTATTTAGCTGGAAGGGTTGCAAATCATGAAAATAAAACAGAACTTGCTATCAATTATTTTAAACAAGCACTGGTTTATCAACCTGATAACATTGAAACACAAAAAGAGCTCCTTGAAGCTATGCTCTCGGTCGGAAACTTTAAAGAAGCTGTCCAACAAGCCCAAAAACTCAAAGAGAACGATGTTATAACTCCCTTTGTTTCCTTAACTTTGTCAGTAGAAAGTCTCATCAAAAAAGATTATAAGAATGCCAAAGCTCTTCTGAAATTAAAGGAACTTCCTACGTCCAATAATCCAATACCTGAACTCATCGGCGCTTGGATTACATTTGGATCTGGACAAAAATCTCAGGCAATCGATGATCTTAAGAAACTCAAAGGTCCTGTCTGGTATGATCTTTTTATATCTTATCATCTAGCACTTATGAGCGACCTTGCAGAACGGCCAAAGGATGCAAAAAAATATTTCATTAAAGCACTGAGTAACAAACAAGGAACTCTTATCGCTCCTAATACTTATGAGCGTATTATCATAGCCTATGCCTCATTCCAATTGCGCCATAATATGCGCAACCAAGCTCTTCAAACAATCCAGCATGGCGAACAAATGTTGTCAGGTCGAGAAGTCCTTAAAAACTTTCAAGAAAAAATTGAAAAAAATTCTTTCTTAGAGAGAGTTATTAAAACACCTCAACAAGGAGCAGCCGAGGTATTATATAATTTTGGAACAGCCCTCAACTACAAAAACTCAGGGCGAATTGCACGTATTTTTAAGCAATTATCTTTCGCCTTATACCCTCAAAATGACGCAACACTGTTTCAGCTCGCACACATTTCTGCTAAATTGAACGATCCACATCAAGCAATTAAACTTTATCGCGCTTTATCCCCTAAATCTCCTTATTATAAAGATGGACAACTTCATCTTGCATTCCTTCTTGCCAATAACAACAATTACAAAGAAGCAATAAAATTACTCACATTGTTAAATAAAAAATTTCCCAATGATCGTAATATTTTGATAACGCTCGTTGCTTTTTATATGCAGGACAATAAATTTCTTGAGGCCATTAAAACTCTAGACTACGCTATTACAAAGATAAAAAACTTTCAGCAGGACGATTGGAAACTCTTTTATCAGCGTGGTATTGCTTTTGAACGTTTAAAGCAATGGCCAAAAGCAGAACTTGATTTGCGAAAATCACTTGAATTTTTCCCAAATCAACCGCAGGTTCTTAATTATTTAGCCTATTCCCTTGTGGAACGTGGTGAGAAGCTTGAAGAATCGCTCCGTATGCTACAAAAAGCCTCTGCTTTACAAGCTCACAACAGTCATATTCTCGATTCTTTAGGGTGGGCTTATTATAAACTAAAAGAATATAATAAAGCAGTGCAAATATTAGAAAATGCTGTCAGATTACAACCTGAAGACCCAACACTGAATGATCATTTAGGGGATGCCTATTGGAAAGTTGGACGTAAACGTGAAGCAATCTTTCAATGGAACCACGCAATTGACGGAAAACCAGAAAATTCTGAACAAATTCAAGAAAAGTTGAAATTTGGTTTGCAATAAACGATGCTTAACCATAAACCACATGAAATAATAAATAGAGAAACTAAAATTACTTTGTTTTTTTGTTTAGTCCAATATAAAGAGTATAAAGCGTGAAACTGCCTGAACATCTTAACCCCAAACGTTCTTTTCAGGGACTAATCTTAACTTTGCAAAATTATTGGGCACACTATGGATGTGCAATTTTGCAACCTTACGATATGGAAGTCGGAGCTGGGACTTTTCATCCAGCAACAACATTACGCTCTCTAGGGCCACGCCCTTGGAAAGTTGCTTATGTCCAACCCTCTCGACGTCCAACAGATGGCCGATATGGTAAGAATCCAAATCGTTTACAACACTATTATCAATTCCAAGTGCTTCTCAAACCCTCTCCGCTCAATCTACAAGAACTTTATATAAAGTCGCTACAAGCTATCGGGCTTGATACAAAACTGCATGATATTCGCTTTGTTGAAGATGATTGGGAAAGTCCCACTCTTGGTGCTTGGGGGCTTGGATGGGAATGTTGGTGCGATGGAATGGAAGTCTCTCAATTTACTTATTTTCAACAAGTGTGCGGCATTGAATGCGCTCCTGTTTCAGGGGAACTCACATACGGTCTTGAGCGTCTAGCGATGTATATCCAAGGGGTTGATAACGTCTATGACCTTAACTTTAATGGTTTGGAGGGAGAAAACAAAATAAGTTATAGAGATATTTTTTTACAGACAGAACAGGAATACTCATATTACAACTTCGAATTTGCTGATACAAAACTGCTCCATCAGCACTTTATCGATGCAGAACGCGAATGCAGCGCACTTCTTGATGCTGGAAAACCAAATAAAGAAAATGTATTCCATCGCTGTGTTTTTCCTGCCTATGATCAATGTATTAAAGCGAGCCATATCTTTAATCTTTTGCAAGCACGTGGCGTTATTTCTGTAACCGAACGACAAAATTACATTCTTCGCGTTCGTAATCTCGCGCGCCGTTGTGGGGAAGCCTTCTTACTCACAGAAGCTGGACAAATATATACTGGAGAGGCCTAATGTCTGATCTTCTTCTTGAACTTTTCAGTGAAGAAATACCCGCACGTATGCAACGAAAAGCTGCTGCTGATCTTAAGAAATCTGTTACAGATCAACTTGTGAATGCTGGATTGATCTATGAAGCTGCTCGTGAATATTGGACATCTCGTCGGCTAACATTGGACATACGCGGACTTTCCACACGCTCCAAAGATGTCCATGAAGAACGCAAAGGTCCCAGTATAAAATCACCACAGCATGTAATTGATGGTTTTCTACGTGCAACAGGATTAAATGATGTTTCTGAAGCGCATATTGGACATGATGATAAAAAAGGTCATTTTTATATTGCTAAAATTGTTAAAAAAGGTCGAGCTGCAGAAGAAATTATTGCCGATATTTTACCGGATATTATCCGCAACTTTCCATGGCCTAAATCTATGCGTTGGGGAAAAGATTCAGCACAAAGTGGTACTTTGAAGTGGATTAGACCTTTACAAAACATTCTTTGCATCTTCGGACCAGAAATTGGTGAAACACATGTTATTCCGTTTACAATTGGTTCTCTTAAAAGCAATAATTTAACTTATGGTCATCGTTTCTTAAGTGATGGAGAGCCATTTCAAGTGCGCCGCTTTGATGACTATGTTACTCAACTTGAAACCCATAAAGTCATTCTGGATGCAGAAAGACGAAAGAATATTATTTTAGCTGATGCTCAAAATCTTTGCTTTGCAAACGGTTTAGAACTGGTTCAAGATAATGCCCTCCTAGAAGAAGTTTCTGGTCTTGTTGAATGGCCTGTTATCCTTATGGGTGATTTTGACAAATCATTCCTTGATATTCCTCCAGAAATTATTCGCTTGACCATTCGAGCCAATCAAAAATGTTTTGTCACCCGCAAACAAGGAGAAAAAGTAAAACTTTCTCATCATTTTATTCTCGTTTCTAATATTCTTGCAAATGATGAAGGCAAAGAAATTTCGAAAGGAAATAGTAAGGTTGTCCGTGCCCGTCTTTCTGATGCACTTCATTTTTGGCAAACCGATCAGCGTGATTTGCCTGATCTTCAACAATTGGAATCTTCTATAAAAAAATTTCAACTTGATATAAAAAAACCTCTCGATCAAAGAATGGCGCGACTTGATCATTTGAATGTAACTTTTCATGCTAAATTAGGTACACAAGGAGCAAGGGTAGAACGCATTGCTGCACTCGCACAAGAAATTGCCCCTTTGATACAAACAGATCCTCTTTTAGCAAAACGTGCAGCCATCCTTGCAAAAGCTGATTTGCAAACAGAAATTGTCGGAGAATTTCCTGAACTACAAGGTGTTATGGGGCAAAAATACGCCCTTCTTCAAGGGGAAGATCCTCGCGTAGCTGTAGCAATCGAAGACCATTATAGACCTCAAGGACCAATAGATCGTCTTCCAAAAGAACCACTTGCTATAACCGTTATGCTCTCCGACAAAATTGACATGCTCGTTGGCTTTTGGCTCATTAATGAAAAACCAACGGGCTCAAAAGATCCCTATGCGTTAAGACGAGCAGCATTGGGAATTATTAGGCTTGTACTTTCGCGAGATTGGAAAATCAATCTTATGCCGCTGTTCCAGTTAGCAACGAATCTTTTCTTACAACAAAAAAATAAATATGAAATCTCTCAAAGAGAAAATTCACAATTGCAGAATCTGCTTCCAGAAAAAACAGAATATATTTTATCAGATCTGTTATTCTTTTTTCATGACCGTCTGAAAATCTATCTAAAAGAGGAAGGCGCTCGTTACGATGCCCTTGAAGCCGTTTTAAATAAAGATTCTGATGATTTTTTATTGGTTGCACGTCGTGTCGAATCGCTTATCGCTTTTATCAATACCCATGATGGAATGAACTTTGTAGCCTCTGTAAAACGTACTGCCAATATTCTTGAAAATGAATTTCAAAAAAGCACAACAATAGCGAATGAAATTAATCCTGAGCTCTTTGTCGAGAAAGAAGAAAAGCAGCTCTATCATGCAATCTGTGAAGTAGAAAGAAAGGTTCTTGCTCCCATCAATGCAACAAATTTATCATTTGCACTCAGTGTGCTAGCGCCACTTGGAAAATTGATTGATATATTTTTTGAAAAAGTATTGGTGAATGATAAAAAAACTAATGTTCGTGCTAACCGTCTTGCTCTTCTCAAACGCACTCACATTGTTACACAATCGGTTGCAGACTTCTCAAAACTTGTCATTTAAAATCAAAATACCCTATTAACTGATAAAAACAATGAAGATAATTTTTTCTTTTTTATGACTTTTATTAATTAATATTGAGAAAATTATGCAACCAAAGAGACTGTTCTTTATCTCTCAAATATCATTAATTAAGATATGTTTTCATTTTGATAAATGATTCTTTCTCAAGAGACTCTTTGATAAGTTCATCTGCCTTGTTAGAATCTATTTCCCTTGCAATAAGGGTACGTGCTGTAGAAATTGCCAAATCAATCGCTGATGAAGAAACCATGCGTATTGCATCCGCTTCTGCTTGGGCAATTTTTTGTTCTGCCAATTTATTGCGGTTTTTTACATATTCTTCTGCCTTTGCACGGGCCTCAGCAATAACAGATTCAACTTCATGCTTTGCTGCTGCAATAATTTCTTGCGCATCTTTTTCTGCTTCTGCATGTTTGCGTTGATATTCAGCCAATATTTCTTGTGCTTCTTCACGAAGACGCAGAGCCTCATCCAGTTCATCTTTGATACGTTTCGCACGCGCATCAAGATGGTGTATAACCCTCTGTGGAATTTGGAAATAGACTAAAAGAGCCAAAAAAAGAACTAACCCAACAAATGCCCAAAAAGTATCAGTCATCTTTGTCTTCCTCAATAATCCGCAGTTTTAACAACTGAACGAACAGCCTCTTTGCTGATATCAACGTCAATCAATTTTTTCACAATTTCAAGAGCTACTTCTTCAGCGATAGAACCAACATTTTGCATCGCTTTATCCCGAATTTTTGTTATCTGTTTTTCAGCATCTGCGAGTTTTTTCTCTAGACTCTCTTCAATTTCTTTCCGTTTAAGCTCTGCCTTTTCTTTTAATTCTTCACTAGCTACCTGCGCTATAGCCTGCGCGTTCAAACGCGCTTCTGCTAATTTCCGCTCATAAGTTTCAACAACAATGTCTGCTTCTTGCTTCATGCGCATTGCCTGATCTAAATCAGATGCGATTCGATCTCGCCGTGTTTCAATAACACCGCCAATACGTGGTACAATTACACGGGAGATAAAAAGATAAAAAAGTCCGAAAGAAATTGCCAACCAGAAAAAATGCGAACCAAAATGCACAAAATCAAAAGGCGGAAACACACGATTTGCATGCTCTGCCACCTTTTTAATATGTTCTATCGACGTTTCAGTGTTCTGTGCATAAGCGCTTGAAACAAACATCTTCTTTCATCCTTTAAATAGCTTATTAAAGCACTCTATAACCGATGACAACTGACAAACACCTTTCTGGCATCTCTCTTGTTAAGAGCTAAAAGGGTAAATCTTTCCTCATGCAAGAACAGACATACCCTTTTGATGATGATTAAACCCCAAAAAGAAGTAATAAAGCAATGAGCAATGAAAAAATTCCCAAAGCTTCTGTTACAGCAAAACCAAAGACGAGACGTCCAAACTGACTATCTGCTGCTGATGGATTTCGTAATGCACCAGAAAGATAGCTACCAAAAATATTACCAAGTCCTAAAGCTGTTCCAGCCATACCAAAGCAAGCAAGACCAGCGCCAATATATTTTGCTGCAAGCACCATTTCCATGTTATTCTCCTTTAAAGCGAAATTGCATTATTCGACGGAAAACCGCCAGTTCTATTAATGTCCTGGATGAATTGCATCATTAAGATACATACAAGTTAAAACCGTAAAGACGTAAGCCTGAAGAAATGCGACCAAAAACTCAAGAGCAGTAATTGCTACAGTCATAATAAGCGGTAAAATCGAACCACCCACACCTACGAGTCCTACCCCAATCATTGAAACAACAAATCCAGAAAACACTTTAAGCGTAATATGACCAGCAAGCATATTCGCAAAAAGACGAAGAGAAAGACTAATTGGACGGGAGAGAAAAGAAATAACCTCAATCATTGTCACCAGAGGTAAAACCACAACAGGAACTCCACTGGGAACGAACAGTTTCAAAAAACTGACCCCATGCTTATAAAAGCCATAACCAATCACCGTCAAAATTACCACCATTGCTAACGAAAACGTGATCATGATTTGAGACGTAACCGTATAAAAATAAGGAAAGAGACCAATAAAGTTAGCAACCAAAATAAAAGTAAACAGAGAAAAAACTAAAGGAAAAAACTGCATTCCCTGCACACCAGATGATTCCCGCAGAGTCGATGCTACAAATTCATATGCCATTTCCGAAAGAGACTGCATCCGTGTTGGAACCAATCCACGACTCGATGATGAAATAAAGAGAAAAATAGAAGTTACAACAACCGTGAGGACTGTAAACAATGATACATTTGTAAACGATAAATCCATATTTCCTATGGAAATCTTAATCAGCCTTAAAACCTCAAACTGATGAATAGGATCTGGAGCGTGCGCTGTCACTTCAACCTCATTTATCGGACCTCTCATTGGCCCCTTTATTTTGTTTATCTTGGCGCAATACGCCTTTTTTTCCTAATTGACTGGAGGAAACATACCCCACAGACCGAAGAATACTCAATACACCAGCAGCAAATCCAAAGAAGAGAAAAAATACCAATCCCCAAGGCCATGAACCTGCTAACTTATCAAACCCCAACCCCAAAACAATACCAACTATAATACTTGCCAGAAACTCACTGGAAAGCTTAATTGCACCTGCCATCCTTCCTTGTGATTTTTCCCGCTTATTCCTATGCTCCCGCTTCTTTAATGCTTGCTTGCGCACTAAAGCTACGCTTAAGTTCCTACTACGACATTCCAAATCCTCTGAATGAAGACACTCTCCTTGCTTTTCCTCTTCAGCCTCCTTACGGCTCATAACGGGTTTCTCGCCCATCGCCATCATTGGCTCCTTAATTAAAAAGCAACATAAGAATACATTTCATAAAACCGTGTGCATCATATTGTTCCCGAATTTATTCGTCAAGATACTAAAAGAAATCTATCACAAGTTATCATATAAATTTTATTGCAGAAATAACGTATTTTTCAATTTACATGCTTTCTTAAAAAGATATTCCAAGCACCTAAACCGATTTCACGACAGCACCCGTGAATGTATAACAAAAGTTCACGTGAATAATATAAAACTCATAGAACAACCATTTTTACGCTTAACAAAAGGTGTAAACTAATACCATCTTATTTTCCGACTCCCAATGTTATATCAGTCCTAGTTTTGAAAGAGAACATAGAAAGCTAAAAACAGTATGAGAGCGTTGGTTTTCTCCTTTTATTCGAATAAACTGGCACTTTTTATTTTATGAAAATGATAATAATCAATGGTTTCTGTATGATCCTATTCGCAAAGTATTTTACATCCGCCATTACAGACCACATCACGAAATGAGCTTGAGGGTATTAAGAGAAGGTCCTTTAAATACAAGATATTAATAAATCCAAAATTTCAAATAGATTAAGCCAATAAAACACAATAAAATTTAAATACGATTACCATACTACTTTATACAATTTTAATCCACTTTTATGAATTTCGCTCTTTACAATTGAATATCCGTAGATTCAGCAAATATTTTTGCTTTTTATTCAGACAAACTATCGTAAGCAAAAGCGCTTATTCATAAGCTTTATTTTTATGAAACGATAATCTAATGCTGCTTTTCAAACAAGCATCATAATTACATTCCCCTACCCTCATATTGCATCTATTCTTGCACTTTAATAACCCATTAAGAGGATTATGTACTCTTTCTTAAATACTCCCTATTAAACTCTTCTCATGAAATGATTATCAATAAAATTAAAACTTTAGCAAATAAAACTTTTTCTTTTATGAAAAGAAAGATCATTGAAAAAACTTATTTTTAAGATTCTTAAGTATAGATTTCATTCACTTAAAAAATTAAAGAGTTATCATTTCTTCTTAGAACGTGTCGCAAAAGGATTATCAGAGGCTCGTAATGATATGCGAATGGGTATACCAGACATATCAAATGTTTCACGTAACCCATTGACAAGATAACGCAAATACGACTGAGGCATACTTTTGGGGCGCGAGCAGGAAATCATAAATCCAGGAGGACGTGTCTTAACCTGTGTGATGTATTTAACCTTAAGTCGACGTCCAGAAACCGCAGGAGGTGGATGATGTGCCACAACAGTTCCAAGCCATTGGTTCAATTTAGCCGTCGAAATGCGACGATTCCATACACGGTGCATCATCATGACATTTTCCATCAGTTTATCAATCCCTTGACCATATTGTCCTGATAAAGGAACAGCTCTCAAACCACGAACTTGAGGAAGAAATCGCGCACATTTTTCATGCAAATCAATCAATGTGGTCTGACTGTTTTCAATAAGGTCCCACTTATTGAAAGCAATAACTGGAACACGCCCTTCACGAATCACAAGATCAGCAATTTGTAAATCCTGCTTTTCAAAAGGTATCGTTGCATCAAAAACAATGACCACCACTTCTGCAAAACGAATAGCACGCAAAGTATCTGCAACAGATAGTTTTTCTAATTTTTCTTGAATTCTCGACTTTCGACGTAAACCTGCAGTATCAAAAAGTTTAATATGACGACCACGCCATTCCCAATCTACAGAAATAGAATCACGCGTGAGTCCTGCTTCTGGTCCTGTTAACAATCGCTCTTGTTTCAACATACTATTGATAAGAGTGGATTTTCCTGTATTGGGACGCCCCGCAATTGCAATCCTAATGGGCTTACTTTCATCGTAAATAAGCTCCTCTTCTTCCAAATCCTTTACATCATCACCAACAGATGCAGGTTGTATCATTCTATCTTCTTCTTTGTTGTTGCCAAAAACATGCTCTGACCCAACAGCATCTATAATTGCATCACGCAGATCACTAAGTCCCAAACCATGTTCAGCCGATATTGGGCATGGCTCCCCCAAACCTAATGACCACGCCTCATACTCTCCTCCTGTTGCCGCTCTTGACTCAGACTTATTGGCAACAAGCACAATTGGCTTTCCTGATTTGCGAACCAATGAAGAAAAATTTAAATCACTTGGTGTTATTCCGCTCTTTGCATCAAATACAAATAAAATAAGATCCGCTTCATCAATTGCAACTTTTGTATGAGAACGCATACGCCCCTCAAGTGTATGATCACCTGCTTCTTCCAGCCCAGCCGTATCAATCACATCAAAACGTAGATCTTGAAGTTTTGCCGCATGAATACGCCGATCACGTGTTACACCAGGCTTATCATCAACCAAAGCCAATTTTTGCCCAACCAAACGATTAAATAGTGTTGACTTCCCAACATTGGGACGACCAACGATAGCAATGGTAAGGCTCATCGATTTATTCCTTATTTGCCTTGCCCTCAGCTTGTATAAGCTCAAGCATCATTCGAGCCCGATCTGTTATTTTTAAACCCAAAGAACCTTCTTCAGAAATTTTCTTAAAATAATAAACCGCCTCATCCATTTTATCCGCCTTATAAGCAGCTAAGCCTAAAGCTTCTCTTGCAGACATACGCATAGGATCGGTATCACTTGCCATATCTTTAATGCGCTTTTCAACATCAGCTAATGTCCCTGTATCAACCAGAATATAAGCCGCCCGAATTTTTGCAACTTTCTGCAAAATCTGCGGTGCTTTCTCATCCGCTGCAACAGAATCAAAGATCTCCACTGACTTAATAATATCACCTTTCTCCATGAGTAAAGAAGCCTCACGTAAACGAGCAAGAAAAGGATATCCCCCAAAATGAGAGGTTTTAACAGTTTCTAATTGCTTTATCGCTTTATCAAAATCACGTGTATCCGCAAGATCAAGACTCTTTACAAATGCATCACCAATATAACCAGCTTTCTTTATTTGTGTATGATGATAAACTTGATAAGCAACTATCATGAATATAAAAAGAATAGCTGCTCCAATGATTGAAAAACCATACCGTCTCCAAAAAGCAAGCGCCTTTTCCTGACGAAATTCTGCATTCACTTCAGCAATAAAACTATCATACGACATATATCATACCTTGAAAAAAGTTACTTCACCTGTGCTTTTACGCATAAATGGATAAAGATGGTAGCCCTAATTAACTAAAAATCTTTAAATTACTCGTTTATTTATTTTAAATCAACATGTAGCCAATTCAATCAGATTTTTGCAACAGTCTTAATCGAAAATGATGTAAGCACCCTGTTTGTTCACATTACAGCTTTTACATATTATGAAAAATTCACTGCCTTAATATTTATCATGATTGCCTATCATCTCAAGCGAACTTTCTCTCCATTATATAGAGGGATAATCTTTTAAAGTCTTCAACCGCAATCGTTGGTTGTATTGGATTATACAATTTATAATAGAAAAACCAATTCTTGAAAAAACTTGAATAAACAGTAAATTTCCATGAATATCTACTAAAACCAAATAGATAAATTTTTATCTGTATCCAAAATACCGAATCGCCATGATTACAGTGTGGTATAATTCCAAATCTTCAGTTAAAGCTCTTTATATAAAGTATATCCCTTCAACTTATCTTCATACGATTAACAACCTTTTATAATTGATCCTTAAAGTTTCTAAAAATATCCTATTGTAAGGGCCAAACCCACATAAGCATTGGAACAGCAATAATAACGATCAACACCGCCAATGGAGCACCCAAACGTGGATAATCACTAAAACGATATCCTCCTGGCGCCATCACGAGCATATTACTTTGATGTCCAATAGGTGTAAGAAACTCACAGCCCGCACCAATTGCAACAGCCATCAAAAAAGCTTCAGGCTTATAATGAAGGGAATGAGCAAAACTTGACGCAATTGGTGCTACCATCATCACTGTTGCTGCATTATTCAAAAATGGCGTGACCAACATAGCTGTCACCAACATAAGCGCTAAAGCACCGGATGGCGGGAAAAATATTGCCAATTGGCTCAGCCATTGACCAATGAGATCAGTACATCCTGTTTTCTCTAACGCTTCACTCACTGGAATAAGAGCCGCTAATAGCACTAATATTGGGCCATCTAATGCCTGATACAGATCACGCGCGGGCAAAACACGAAAGATCACCATTGCAGCAGCAGCAGAAAAGAAAGAAAAAGCAACTGGAACAATATGAAAAGCTGTAAAAATAATTGCTATAAATAAAACAGCTAAAGAGATGAAACCATGTCGTAAATTTCCAAACACAATATTTCGTTTTGCTAGGGGCAAGCATTTCAATTCTCTTAATAAATTTGGAATAACTGCATCCTGTCCTTGCAAAACAATCACATCTCCAAGATGGAAAATAATATCATCAAGTCTTCCCCGCACCCTTTCATGTTGACGACTTAACGCAAGCAAATTTACATTATAGCGATCAAATAAAGAAAACTCTTTCGCACTAATACCGATAAGAGGTGAATTATGGGTAATGACTGCTTCAATAATATCAATATCACTGTCCTTATCACCTGCAACAATAGTTCGCCCCTTAGAAAACTCTAAACGAGCAGAGTTCATCACGCTATCTAACCCTGTATGTGATCCTTCCAGCAAAATAATATCATTTTCAGACAAAACAAAATCTGGTAATGGTGAAATAGATACTTTGTTTCTGATGATTTGAATCACCATAACATCACCACTTGATGGCTTAACCAAATCAACAATATTTTTTCCCACAATCGGTGAATTTATTGGAATATGTACTTCTGCAACATAATTACGAATATCAATGGCATCATCAAACGATACACCTGAACGCACACGCACAGGCAAAAGCCAATAAAAAAGAACCAAATATACAACACCAGCCGTCGCAACAACCGCACCAACTGGTGTAAAATCAAACATAGTAAAAGGTGTTCCTGCTAAACGTTCTTGCATCGCTGAAATAACAACATTGGGAGATGTTCCTATCTGTGTCATAAGCCCCCCCAACAAAGAACCAAAGGCCATGGGCATCAAAAAGACAGAAGGAGAAACCTGAGAACGACGTGCAAACTGAAAAGCTATCGGAAGCATAATCGCCAAAGCACCAATGTTTTTAACAAACATTGATAATACGACAACAGAAAGAACCAAAAAAGCTAATTGAAGACGCACCGATTTCACGTCTGGCCATATCCGTTGGATAATAAATTCCATTATACCAGAGCGAGATACAGCAGTACTGACAACAAACACACTCCCCACGATAATAACGATATCATTACTAAAACCGCTAAAAGCTTCCTTCGGACTGACAAGACCAAGGGCACAAGCTATTAATAAAGTACAAATAGCAACAAGATCATAACGAAATCGATCCCAAATAAAAACAACCATCATGAGACCAATGATCGAAAAAGCCATTATTTGATTTTCTGTCATAACACTTACCTCTCCCCATTAAATTATAATGAACAAGAACATATTTTTTATGTTTTAAATATTCCTATAAACAGCAGCAAGATAAAAGCAGACATCGAAATATTTTAGGATAATTTTAAAGTGATAAAAAATTATGATGCGCATAAACTTGCCTCTCCTTATTATGCGTGCTTTTCTATAAAGTGCTGAACCCAAAGAAAATTGATAAAAGTTGATAAAGCTATATTGTAAAAAAGATGAGAATAACTCTAATATAGAGAGTAGATAATTGTTGAAACTGGTACACGCTATATTTAAACCTTTGTCGTTGCTTAAAAGAATTTATCTTCACTCTCAATTCAAAGAGTGGTAAAAATGAAAGAAGAAAGAATGGTCAATCTTAATAGTGGGTATCAAAGTAACCTCAGATATTGGCTCACTTGCATTATTGGATTTGTTGCTATCTTGGCAATTATAATTGTTGGTGGATTTTATATTGCAAAACCCTATCTTGACAGTTTTGTAAGAAAAGAAATAGCCCGTCATTCCATAAAAGCCAAAACATCTGAAGTAAGCATTCTAGGTAAAATCAATTTGAAGAATGTGACATTACCTGTTCCAGCTGGTACATCACTTAAAATTGGTGCCATTTCTGCCCGTCCTCCTCTTTCCTTTATTCCCGGAACTTTTACATTTTATAATGTTGATTTAAAGCATAATAATATTCATGTGCAAATTCCCCAAATTTCTCTTCGGAATGTATCCTTAAAAGAAAAGGATAGAACGATAACATCACGTCTTTTACAATCAATGATGCGTATTGAGCTTTCCTCAATTATTGCTCCCAATATACAACTTTCTATAGAAAATAAAAATAACCGAACAGAAACGGTTGAAATCAAGAATTTCCAGCTTTCTGATTTTAGAAATAACCATATCCATTCAGTTAGTATCAAAAATATGGATCTTAAAACGGTCGTAGCAAATGGTGCCAAACAGATGCAACTTATGGCTAAAAGTGATACAATAAAAGCCCATGATATCGATATCAACTATGCCTACTCTATCATTTTTGGAAAAAACAATGCTCTCAATCAAGGTAAAACCGTTACTGGCCCCATTTCTTTGAATAATATAAGTGTCGATATTTTTGAAGAGGCAGAAAAAAACAGCTCTTTCTTCCTTGGACAGTTTAAAACATCTGGTTTAAAGATGAAACCGCTTGAACAAACTCCTGAAAAATTAATCAAAGCTTATCTTAATGCAAGAAAAGAGAATAATAAAATCGCTGAAAAAGTAGCACAAAATGGTCTTCTTCTAAACATACTGCTCGCCATTACCTCAGCGGATGCCAAAGTTGATAATATCACTGTTGATATACCGCAGTTGAAAGCAACGCTCGAATCATTCCAATTCAAACCAAGTTTGTGGAAACAGCCTATCCCTAAAAAGCTTTTTCTTTCTCTCAATAACCTTTCCGTTTTACCTAAAAAAATGAATGAAAAAGACTTAAATTTGCTTAAAAAAATCAATCTTGAGCGCTTTAATGTTTCAGGAAAAATTGATATTTCTTACGATGAAAAAAAACGTATGCTCTTTCTTGATACAATGTCTTTCAATATGAAAAACGTTGGATCTGGGAACATATCTGCTAAGGTTATTGATGTTGATGAAAAGCTTTTTTCTGGTCAGAAAAATATAATGATTGCTGCGTCTCAAGACCTTGGCATCAATGAAATTAATATACAATATACGGATGCAGGTTTCATTGATAAGCTTTTTTCTTATCTTGCGCAAAACCTTAATGACAGCCAACATGATCTAAAAAAGGAACTTTATGACGATTTCTATCTAATGATGACGCAGACCCCAAAAATTCTGATAAAAAATCATGACGAAGCAGAAAAAATTTCAAAATCCTTAGGAGAATTTGCTAAAAATTCACAAACATTGATCGTTAAAATTAAAGCAAACGATAATAAAGGTCTCGCAATAGTTGATCTCGAATCTGCTCTACAAAATGATCTATCCAAGGCTTTAAGCAAAGTACATCTCACTATTAAAAATGAAACATCACCTTAAACATTTTGTGCTTTAAACATGATGATCTTACCTATAAATTAAGAACTTTATTCCTCTTTTTTCTTTTATATGATACAGAAGGTATCACACAGAGTCATTTATACAGAGAATATAGAATCTAAAATTGTCGATTCTTGGAGTTGTTCATGTCTGATTTATCTTCAAATCGCCTGCCTAATCGCGCTTCTCGTGTCACCAATCAAGCGCTTTCTGCTATCGAGCGTTTTCTCCATATTGAAGCTCTTAGTGGTGTTGTTCTTTTATTAGCTGCTGCTGCTGCACTTATTTTTGCCAATTCTAAATATGCTGCTTTCTATGAATCTTTTTGGCATACACCTCTTGGCTTTAATTTGGGTCATTTCACTCTTTCATGGGATTTACATTTCTGGGTTAATGATGCCCTTATGACTATTTTCTTTCTCGTCGCAGGAATGGAAATTCGACGCGAAATTCATGAAGGTGCTCTTGCCGATTTTAAACAAGCAATCTTACCAATTGTTGCTGCAATAGGGGGCGTTTGTGTTCCTGCAATTATTTACTTTATCTTCAATTTTAACGAGGGACATATCCGCGGTTGGGCTGTGCCAACAGCAACAGATATTGCCTTTGCTCTAGGTATTCTTGCTCTTCTAGGAAAAAAAATTCCTTCTAATCTTCATATTATTCTTCTATCATTAGCAATTATTGACGATATTATCGCTGTTCTTATTATTGCTTTTTTCTACTCAACAAACATTGATCCTAGCGGTTTAATGATTACAGGAGTAGGTATTGCTTTGGTACTATTTTTTCAGTGGATCGGGCTTGCATCAGCATGGCTTTACATTTTACCTGGTGCAATCATTTGGTGGGGTTTAATGGTAACAGGTGTTCACCCATCGCTTGCTGGCGTAATCTTAGGGATGATGACTCCCGTTCTTCCTACCCGTACTCTTGTAGCGCCACTCACCATGCTCAGTAACGCTATGCAAATTCTTCAAGAAAAAAATACAAAAACAGATCTGCATCATATTTCAACAGCATTGAAAAAGATGCGCAAAGGACAACGGGCCATGATTGCCCCAGTAACACGTGTTCAAAAAGCATTGCATCCATGGGTTGCATACGGTATCATGCCAGTTTTTGCCTTCGCAAATGCAGGAGTAAGTTTTGCAAACTTTGATCTTTCTTCTGACAAATCATTCTTGATTGTTCTGGGTGTTGTCATTGGTCTTTTCATCGGTAAGCCTCTTGGTATTATCACTGCCAGTTATATAGCTGTAAAATCAGGGCTATGCCGCCTACCCCCTCATATGACCTGGACAGGCGTTTTACTCATTGGTTTTTTAGCAGGAATTGGCTTTACAATGTCTATTTTTGTTTCAATGCTCGCTTTTAAAGATATTATTCTGCTTGATGCGGCAAAAATTGGGGTCCTTTGTGGCTCAGGTTTATCTGCCCTTATCGGTCTGGGATATGGATTTATTTATATTAAGCGCAATAAAGGAATTTCTCATAGTTCCTAACAAACTAACTGAAAATACATTTTTATGCAGAACTTTTAAAAAACGATTTCGCTCATTTGTTGGGTTCGGACGATATTTAATGTAAAAGCTGTTGTCTCGCCTCATCTTTACACTTATGAAGGAGAAAACTAACATCATCATACTATTTACGAGCCTCTAATGTTACAACACCTTTGACTCTTAAGAAGACTTATAAGAGATATTTTTATTTCTTTCTTCAATATTCTTTTACTCATGCACCAGCTCCACTCATGATATGCACAGAAATGATTTTAATTGTTTCAATATAAAAGGCTTCGTGGTTTCAGAAAAGCTGCCTTTCGTCAGGACTATTATTCACTATAAAAAAATTAATTATTATGAATCAATATCTTATGTTTAATCATACGAAACAGATAAGAATAAGCAAAATTCAATAATCAGTTAAGTAATTCCATGGTTTATTTTTTTCCAATAAACCACCCTCCTCGTTACTGATTTTATTGCGGTATTCTAAATAACTTTAATTTTTATCTGCTTAAAAGCACATTATTTTTGGATAAAAAATATTTAATTTATCATTATAAATCTTGAATGGAGTTCAAATATCGTATGATTTCTTCATTTCAAATCTGTACATGATAAATCAATCAAGACTATTCTCTTACACGTCACAAGCCGAGGAGAAATATGGATTATTTGAAAAAAGAAGACTGCTTCACCATATCCATACAAGAGTTGTTCAACACGAAAACTAAAAATTAAATGATGACGGCCAACTGACACCTTTGATCTAAGAAGGAGATGGGGCGCACAATGGCTTTACCGTTATACCATTCATGGTCGGTGCCGTGAAATGGACTTGGGGGACTTGAGAGATATTTTTTCAAAACAAGCGCGTAAATTGGCACTATAATAGCGTTTTGTTTTACGTGAAAGGTATATACGATTTAAATAACGCAATAAACAAAAACGTGAACCAATGTGTAATATCCATTATTTAAAAGATATTGCTGTCAATACCTTTGAAAATTGTAAAGCAGAATTAAAAGGAAGTTGGTTTTCACTTTTATGGCTTCATATTCTCACCCAATTAGGTTTTATCTCCATTTCAGAAATTACCCCACCAGGTATACGCAACATCCTTATTCCTATCTGGCATACAAAAACAGGAGTTGCTCGTAGGTCCCTTATCCGTCTCAATATACCATCAAATATGCATCTGCTCTGACATTAGATATTGATACAGGTAACAAAAAACAAAAGATTTATTTGGAATAACAACGTCATAACATCACTATTAAATTGACAATGGAGTGGAAAAATATTCCCGTTTTTTATCATCGACACATCGCTTGTCTCACTCCATGAAAGAATTAAACTTGAAGCATGCTTCCATAGGGAGCACTCTAGTTTACGTAATTAACTCGCGGGAAAAAAGAAACCCCTAGTCATTTAGACTATTCTAAAACATATGATTGATGGAAAAATAGAGCATATATATCGTTGTTCTCCCCTTTTTCCGCTCTTATTTGATATTTATTTTCTTTTTGTTTAAAGAGGTCGCTCTATATTTCTTGATACCATAAAATACTCTTCATAGATAATTTAAAAAGCAATGTTTCCGAGACTTTCGAATTTATACAACGCCACATAAAATACAAGAAGAGTAAAATAATATGGCTATATTTCTCACAAGAAGAGCTTTACTTACAAAGACCACCATTTGCAAAATATGTAAACATGATAAGAAACTAGCACAATATACTGCAAAAACGAAAGAATGTATTTCATGTGTGATTGGCAGTATGACACAGAAAATACTTATAATAGAGTAGTTAAGGGAAGAAAGTTAACCTAAAGAACATATGGAGGTATCAAAAACTTTGTAAATCTTAATCATAATTCAAAAAAGAGAAATAGACATGAAAAAAATTTAAGTAATAAAATCATAAAAGCAACACACTGTAACATTATCATTAATTTTGATCTATATTTACATGATTTTATGAAAAGTACTTCTGAAGAAGCTATAAACGCATAAGACATGGTAATTTTATAACTTATAGTGCAACATAAATATTATCTATAGAGATATATTTTTTATTGCCTCGTAATACGGAAAAAATTAAATTTTCAAGATATACATAAAGTCATAAACAATCATTTGATGACAAACTAAACATCTCTAGAAAATACATCATCAATTCTATTTTGGTAATTCCGTCACTAATCCAATGAGCTCCCATTTCTCTAAGATTTATAATATTAAATCTGTATTCACGAGGCTGTCCCTCATGTAACATGCATTCTTTGAATAAACGCAGTGCATTGTTCCTTAGTTCTATTAAGGCTTATCGTAAAGTCTTCTCCATCTCACTCTATAGGCTCTAAAACGTTTATAGACGGCATATTTTATATCCCTTCTTAAACCGTTTTTTACCCAAACATCTTTCTCTTGTAATGTATAAGTGACCATTTTAAATTCATCATGAACAAGTTTAAAATGAGAGAGTCCTGCTGTATTAAATATTCCATTTAAGTTAAAATATAAATATCCTTAACAAAAATTATTAATATATATTAAAGCTTTACGTTATTGAAACTCTGTTGAAACTAAAAAATACTTATCCCTTATCAAGTGCATAAACAGCATGTAATGTTCTAACCGCAAGTTCAGTGTAAGCACTATCAATCAAAATAGAAATTTTAATTTCTGAGGTCGTAATTGCTTGAATGTTAATACCCTTTTCAGCCAAAGCCTTAAATGCTGTAGCGGCAACACCTGCATGGCTACGCATTCCAATACCAATCACAGATACCTTGGCGAGATCGCTTTCAAACTGGAGAACATCAAATCCAATTTCTTTGCGATTCTTTTCAAGAAGTGTAACGGCTTTTTCTACATCTGATGATGGTACAGTAAAAGTCATATCAGTTTTTGAGCCATCTTCAGAAATATTTTGCACAATCATATCAACATTAATGCTTTCTTCGGCCAAGGGACCAAAAATTGCTGCCGAAATCCCTGGACGATCGGCAAGCCGACGAAGGGAAATTTGTGCTTCATCCTTAGCAAAAGCAATACCAGTAACATTTTGTTGTTCCACAATTTCATCCTCATCGCAAATAAGTGTTCCAGAAGAACTCATTGGATCCTCCATGCCTAAAGCATCAGGATCCTCAAAACTTGAACGCACAAAGGTACGAACCTTATGAACCATTGCCAATTCAACAGAACGAACCTGTAAAACCTTTGCACCAAGAGAAGCCATTTCTAGCATTTCTTCAAAAGCTACTTTTGGTAAACGACGCGCTTTCGGCTCTATACGTGGATCCGTTGTATAAACACCATCCACATCCGTATAAATATCACAGCGATCAGCTTGTACAGCAGCGGCTATAGCAACAGCACTTGTATCTGATCCCCCACGCCCTAAGGTAGAAATCCGGTTATCCGGAGATAACCCCTGAAAACCAGCAATAACGGCAACCTGACCTTCCTGAAAACACTCGATTAAAAAAGATCCATCAATATTAGTAATACGTGCACGGCCATGCGCATTGTCTGTATGAATAGGAATTTGCCAACCAAGCCATGAACGTGCATTCACCCCCATTTCTTGAAGTGTCAAAGCCAACAAACCTGACGTAACCTGTTCACCAGAAGCAACCACAACATCATATTCACGAGCATCTCTATGCATAGAGGAAGCATCACTTGTCCACTGAACAAGTTCATTTGTTTTACCAGCCATCGCAGATACGACAACGGCAACCTCATTGCCTGCATCAACCTCTCTTTTGACATGCCTTGCAACATTATGAATACATTCAATGTTTGCTACAGACGTTCCACCAAATTTCATGACAATGCGCGCCATTAATAACACTCTTACCTTTACATCTCTTATCTCAAACAGTAATGAGAATTAGATGCTGTATCAACTAACCATTTTCTCGACATAGCGAATATCTATCATTTGTGCAAGTTTCATTATGATTATATTAATTTCTCTTGACTTTGTATAAAATCTACTTGACCTGATCATTAAAAATAAAGGAAGGCAACATGATCGATGAAACACAAACGACTATTGATCAAAGTGAAATTGATCATTTTTCACGTATTGCTACAGAATGGTGGAATCCACAAGGAAAATTTCGACCTCTTCACCAATTTAACCCAACACGCCTTGCTTACATCAGAGAAAAAATCTGTTTAGAGTTTAATCGTGACCCTTCTTCACTTACGCCCTTTCACAATTTGAAAATTCTTGATATTGGCTGTGGAGGAGGCTTGTTATCTGAACCAATGGCACGTCTTGGTGCTATAGTTGTAGGCGTTGATGCTGCACAAACAAATATTGAAGTCGCAAAAACCCATGCAGCTCAAAATGACCTTTTAATTGATTACCGCACAACGACAGCAGAAGTACTTGCCAATGAAGGAGAAAAATTTGATATCATCCTTAATATGGAAGTTGTTGAACATGTCGCTGACGTTAATCTCTTCATAGCAGCTACAGCAAAAATGTTGAAACCACAAGGGTTGATGTTTGTCTCAACACTCAACCGCACATGGAAAGCATGGGGGCTTGCTATTGTAGGCGCTGAATATATTCTACGTTGGCTTCCTAAAGGAACCCATGATTATAAAAAATTCCTAAAACCTCTAGAACTTAAAAATTTCTTATCAAAAAACGCTCTGACTGTCGTTGATGAGATAGGTATTACTTATAACCCATTAAACGACAGCTGGAATCGCTCAAAAGACATGGGCGTTAACTATCTCCTTCTTGCAAAACGGTCTTAAGAATATGTAATTTACAAATATTATATGCCTTGTAATAAAGAATTGAGCTTTCCCTCAGCCTCTAAAGCATAAAGATCATCACAACCGCCAACGTGATAATCACCTATGAAAATTTGTGGAAATGTATTACGTCCATTTGCACGCTGTACCATTTCTTGGCGAAGGGATGTGGAAGCATCAATATCTGTATACTTTACGCCTTTTTTATTAAGCAAATCACGTGCTTTTGTACAATAAGGACAGTTAGGGCGTGTATAAATTATTACCTCTTTCATAGTATTATCCTCCAATATTTTTTAATAATATTCATTTTAAATTCCTCTTAAGAAGAGGGAAAAATAGAATCTTCTTTGAGAACACGCGAAAATGTTAGCACATCAACCTGTCGTGCACCTGCATCTTTTAATGCAGCAGCTGCTGCTGTAACTGTTGCACCCGTTGTAAATACATCATCAATCAGCAAAACAGAACATCCTTTGAGATATTTTTTAACTTTATGCGAAACCTTAAAAGCATTTTTTACGTTAAGTTTTCTCTCTCTCGAAGAAAGACTAACCTGCGGACGGGTATGCCGACAACGAACAAGCCAACTCGGTTTTAAAAGCTTTTTTTGTGATGCTGCAATATAACGTGCAAGCTCAGCAGATTGATTATAACGCCTCTCCCAAAAACGACGAAAATGCAATGGAATGGGAATAATAACATCACAATCATCAATAACCTCGCGTCCAGCAAACATCATCCAATTGGCCATAAATGATGCCAATTCTATATGATCACCATATTTTAAGCGCGTTACTAAAGTTCGTGCAAGCCCTTTATGAACAATGACTGAGCGAACACGTGAAAAAGGATGGGAATTACGGAGTGCTTCACCACTAAGAAAACCATCCCCCATATCACAAACAAAAGGAGTCCCCATAACAGGACAATAAGGTTTCGTGATAAATTGAAGTTCTTTCCAACATTCGGAGCAAATCGTACCATAAGTAGAAACATTTTGCTTACATCCAGGACAAATTGGTGGATAAAGCATCGTTTTCAAGCGTTCAACGAACTTACTTAGTATATCTCCGCTATTTAACGCCGCTTCTCGAAAATACAACATTATAAATTTAGGCTTTTACAAGTTTCCCTCAGAACAAAAGTTCCTTTGTATTTCCTCAATTTATAATTTTAATTCCTTTAAAAACTCTTACCTTCTATAAATTTATTTTCTTTCATATTATAAACTTGACAGAGCTTGCACAAATAATGAACCTTTTTAAAATATATTCTTTCATAGATCGAAAGTGTTCTACAATATGTCGCATCCTTTAATTTTTGATCATAACCGCATTGAACAATTCCGAAAACGTGCCTTTCAAAAAGCAAAAAAAGGATGTGACTTTTTACTCTCTCACATGGCAGAAGATCTCTATAAACGCCTTAGCACTGTTGATCGCCTCTTTACATTAGCTCTCGATTTACACAGCCATACAGACCTTGCTGCGCAAGCTTTAATGAAATCTGGAAAAGTTTGTTCCATAGAACGCATTGAGACCGATACGCTTTATCAAAGCCATGATAAAAAATTTCATTTACGTCATCGAGAATTTCTTGATTTACCTCAAAGTTACTGTGACCTTATTGTTTCACTTCTTTCATTACAATTGACCAATGATACCCCTGGTGTTCTAAGCCAGATAAAAAATACTCTTAAACCAGATGGCTTATTTCTTGCTGTTATGGCAGGAGCTGGTACATTAAGAGAATTGCGGGAAAGCCTGCTGCAAGCTGAAAGTGAAATTTATGGTGGAGCAAGCCCTAGAATCTACCCTTTTGCCGACATTCGTGATGCAGGCGCTCTTTTACAGCGTGTTGGCTTTGCCCTGCCTGTAGCAGACGTTGAAGATATCACAATACGTTATAATACAATGTTTGACCTTATGCACGATCTTAAAGCTATGGGAATGCAAAATGCACTCATCAATCGTTCACGACGCCCTGTATCCAAACGTTTTTTTCTCCGCGCAGCTGAAATCTATGCACAACAATTTAGTGATCCTGATGGACGTATTCGTGCACATTTTTCTTTCATCTGGCTCTCTGGTTGGGCTCCTCATCCCAACCAACAAAAACCCCTACAACCTGGTTCAGCGCAAATATCTCTTACAGATGTTTTACAGCCCAAAAAAATATAACCTAAAATTATTTTTTTAAAATACTTTTATCTGTTGTCCGTAATATTTGACTAGTGACCGTTCCAGCTATCATTGAATCGCTCACGTTTAGAGCAGTCCGTCCCATATCAATTAGCGGTTCAATAGAGATAAGTACAGCAACCAAAGTAACAGGAAGCCCCATAATTGGTAACACAATCAATGCAGCGAAAATAGCACCTCCCCCCACACCAGCAACACCAATAGAACTCAACGTTACAACACCAACAAGCGTAGCAATCCAAGTGGGATCAAGAGGATTAATGCCCATAGAGGGTGCAATCATGGTCGCAAGCATTGCTGGATAAAGACCAGCACAACCATTTTGTCCAATTGTTGCCCCAAAAGAAGCTGCAAAACTCGCAATGGATTGTGGTACACCTATCCACTGTGTTTGCGCTTCAATATTCAAAGGAATACTTGCAGCACTTGAACGACTGCTAAAAGCAAATGTTAAAACTGGTAAAACCTTTTTGAAAAAACGAAAGGGATTAATCCCAGAAATACCAAGCAATACACCATGAATTCCAAAAATTAAAATAATACCGACATAAGAGGCAATGATAAAAACCAGTAAATTTAAAATATCTGTAATACGCGATATTGCTCCTACTTTCGTCATAAGTGCAAAAATACCATAAGGCGTCAAAGCAATCACAATACGGACTAACCGCATAATCCAAGCTTGTGCCACTTGAATAAATAAAAGCGCTTTTTCTCCTTTTTCTGGCTCATCTTTCTTTAAAAGAAGAACCGATGCACCTAAAAATGACGCAAAAATCACAACACTAATAATTGACGTACGTTTAGCTCCACTCAACTCAGCAAATGGATTTTTAGGAATCATAGACAAAATCATCTTTGGTATATTCATATCTCCAAGTTTAGAAATATGACCTTCAAGAAGAGCAGAAACATTTTGCCCTTCATGCACCAAACCATCGGTTGTTAATCCAAAAAAATTAACCACAAGCACACCAACCAATGCTGAAAGAGCCGTTGTAAAAAGCAATATTGAAATTGTTATTATACTCATCTTTCCAACAGCATAAACAGAATGTAAATGAGCAACTGCTGAAACGATAGAGATAAAAACCAATGGCATAACAATCATTTGCAACAATAAAATATAGCCCTCACCGACAATGTTAAACCATTCAACGGATTTCAATAAAGTGCTTTCACCCTCTCCATAAATAAACTGCAAAACACTTCCAAAAATCAAGCCAAGGATAAGCCATAGCATAACACGTAGTGAAAGACTCCATTGCATTTTCTTACTTTGAGAAACCAACAATAAAAAAATAACAAATAGAAATAAATTGACGAAAAAATTAAATGTCATTGTCTATGCTCACTATTATTATGGTTGACATAAATAATCTGCATAATTCAAAATCAATGCATGATATTTAAAATTAACCTATAAAGCTTACAAGGCTTTTACAAAATCATTATTTTTTTAATTTATAGATTAAAAGAGAATTTTTTATCTACTAATAACTGTTTAAAGAAAATAAATAAAATTATTTTCTTATTATTTAAATTTTCACTCTCATAAAATAGTTAAAAAAGAGAAATATAAGCAGCATTCATTGCATCTTAATACTGAATAATTCCAGCATATCTTATCCTATAAATCTCCTTACCTCTCTCTTTTTCTATTTGAACTGAAGCGAGCTTTCCAAGCAAGGATGAATTAACAATCGAACATTCATGATTTTTCTAGAAAATACACCAACAAGCTACTTCTGCTCATTTTATGGACTGCACTCTCAATAGCTTTGATCAGCACTTCAAATATAATTATTTTATTGAAAATACTTTTTATATATTCTTTCTTTGCTCTCAATGAAAGCTTTTTTATTTTTCAAAACTCTTTTTATAGTCATAAAAAGTCTTTGAAATACAACATGTTGATTTATAATCATAATTTACTGTTTTGCATATTAAATGAGAGTCCCGAATAACGTAAGATTCTCTCATTTCAAACCTGTTTATCTTGAATCAATCAAAATCATTTGCTTGCACGTCACAAGCAGGGCTGGCGTATGAGTAAAAATGTATAAGAAAGGAGTAGAAAGACCTCTTATGAAACATCTTAATGCAAGAGCTGCCGCAACATTGGAGGGCGGAGCTTGAGCAGAAAATATAAATAATATGATTGCTTTTTATAATAGCGCAGTAAAACGTTTTAACGATACCTATTCATATACTGATCGAACAACACGTGCACGTGCTATAGATAATTTTGTCACTTTAGATATAAAAAAGATAAGTTGGAGTTATAATGTTACGCAAGAACTAATAAGAGGAAAGGTTTTTGAATTTGAAGAGGCATGCCTCATTCAGAGTTCATATCATCCTTTTACGCAACAGTGGTTTTATTATAATCGGAATCTCAACGATGGAATTTACCAAATACCTCGTATAGTCCTGATAGAACAAAAAGTTGAAAATAGGATGATACAAATTACAGGCATAGGAGCACGAAGCGTTTTTTCTGTATTGATAGCTAAGAATTTGCCTAATCTAGATGCAATAGATACAGGTCAATGCTTTCCACGGTATCTTTATAAAAACGTTGAATCTCTGTAACTGTTCATGATGAAAAACAATCCCATTTGTTTGCAAATTCAATAAAGGAAAGAAAAACATCTGGTTTACAGAGGCGTGATGCCATTAGGGATGAAGGACGAGCACATTTTAAAGCTGCTTATCCTAGTGAGAGCATAACAAAGACGATTACAAATTTCTAGATAATGAAAACAATGGAAAAGACTGAGGATATATGATTAAAATGGGAGGCTTTAAGCATAAAAATATTATAAATTTTATGAATAATACAGTTTAAAGCATTAAAAGCAGTCTTACAGTAGATTTACAATGTATGGGGATAATTAATTGCCTATAATAAGTTGCGCTCATACTGATAAAGATTATTCTGCTATAGAAATGTTGTGCTTTTTTGACTTTTTGTGCGTATTCAAACACTCATTCGTTGCAAATTCAATCTCTTTATCTCGTGCCTCTTTATCAAGAATAATAGTATTTTAATATAATACCCCTTTGCATACAAATAGTTATTTCTTATCTATGAATAGCTTATAATTTCATATAACTCTATGAAGATAATATTTTTTATTTATCAATATTTAATGATGTAATTAACACATTCATTATATATATATATAATAATCTTTATTTCTATCTATTTACATAATATATTTCTTTTTTTATAAAAATAAAATTGAGTTATACATACATCGATCTATCGGTATTTTTTCTACTTTCTTTTTAGCGCACTGAAAGATTGATATCGTAATTTTTGTATAATAAAATACTCTTTCATATAAGCATCGTATATTGAATTATAATAATTGACTATTAACGGCAAATTATATTTTTTTATCCCTTTTAAAAGTAAAAAATATTATTTTCAGACCTATTCATAAGTAGGCTTAGCCAAGTGAATAAAAAATGTTTGATAATAAGCTTTATCTCTTATGAACTATCTTTTGTACAAAGGGACAACATTATGATTACGGAAATATCGTGATATTATTAGGTATAAAAATCACACTCCCCAAGAAATTTTTGTATTGTATCCTTTCCGTTATGAGAAATGTTAAAAGCAAGATAGGGTATGCTCTCTAGAGCAAATGAGTGAATGAACCACCACGGTGATATGTATTTTTAAAAAAATAGGAAGTATCTTTGCTTCAAATTTAATAGGCACATTCTAAAAATAAAGGTTCTACAGACTCATTCCAAATAGAATAGTAATGGGACAAATATTTTTCAGCATCTGTTTGTCCCATTGCAACAACCTCTTCTAAAGGATTAAGAAAATTTATTTCATCAAAACCATTCGTATCATACTGTTTGCGATTTTTTAAGCCTTTGCGAGCAATAGTAAGAGCTTGACGTGCTAACTCTAAAAGAATAGTTTGACGAAAAGGAGTTCTTAACCCTTCTTTAGGAACACGTTGGCGCAACTCTAAAACTTCTTCAAAACACCAATCTTTTGTCAAAGCCTCTGCCTCATTAAGTGCTTCCCTATCATAAAGAAGCCCAACCCAAAAAGCTGACAACGCACAAATGCGCTTCCAAGAACCACAATCAGCTCCCCTCATTTCTAAAAATCTTTTTAATCGGACTTCAGGAAATAACGTTGATAAGTGATTAATCCAATCTCCCATGTTTGGAATTGAATTTGCAACTTGTCCTTTTAATGCTCCATTCATAAACTGACGAAACGTTATGTGTGTACAATCATAATAACGACCATCACGCACAACAAAATACATTGGAACATCAAGGGCCCATTCAACATAATCAGCAAAACCAAAACGCTCAGAAAATACAAAGGGCAGAACGCCTGTCCTCTGATTATCCGTATTACGCCAAATTTCAGAACGCCACGATAAAAAGCCATTTGGGCGCCCTTCTGTAAAGGGCGAACTTGCAAATAATGCCGTTGCAATGGACTGTAACTTCATGGATACTTGCATTTTTCGCCGCATATCACTTTCAGATGAAAAATCAAGATTAACCTGAACTGTTGATGTGCGATACATCATATTAAGACCATTATACCCCACTTTAGGCATATAATCAGTCATAATCTGATAACGTGATTTAGGCATTCGCGGCGTTTCAGCTAAAGTCCACTTTGGACTAGCTCCAAGACCTAAAAAACCTATACCTAATGGTTCTGCAATTTTTTTGAGAAGAGTTAAATGCTCCATCAACTCGTAATATGTATGGCTTACTGATTTTAATGGTGCACCAGATAATTCAAATTGTCCCCCAGGTTCCAAAGAAATGGCTCCCTGATCAACTGATCCTACGAGCCCAATAATATTCTCTTCATCTAAAATAGGTTTCCATCCTAAGGCGCTTTGCATCCTCTCTAAAAGCGCTCGGATTCCCCTCTCTCCTTCATAAGGAACAGGGTGAAAACCATCTCTATAAAACGGAAATTTTTCATGTTCTGTACCAATGCGCCAATCATCTTCTGCTTTATACCCCCCTTGGAAATAGCTAACCAAAGAATCTAAGTTATAAATTTCACTTTCATCAGTTATATCAAGCGCCATAACTTACCGTATCCTATAATTGGTATCATCATCTTAAATAAATTGTTTAGAATGATTTTACAGATTTCTCAATCCATTGCCCAATCCCCCACGGTAGCATTAAGAAGAGCCAAAGCAGCAACAGCGGCAGTATCAGCGCGTAAAATACGCGGACCTAGTGATATTGGAACCACAAAAGGATGTTTTTTTAAAAAGCTCCGCTCTTCTTCACTAAAGCCACCTTCCGGTCCAATAAGAATACCAGGTGTTGTAACGTCACGCTTTTTAAAAGAAGGTAATGGATTATGCGATTTATGCTCTTCATCACAAAAGAATAAAGGCTGTGTCTCATCCCACTGTGCTAAAAGTTCTGCTAATGATAGAGCCGATACGCATTCAGGAAGAGATAAAATTCCACACTGTTCAGAAGCTTCAATAACATTGGCTTCCATACGCGCCATATTGATACGCGTAACCTGCGTATGATGCGTTATAACAGGCTGCAAAATCGATACCCCCATTTCAACAGCTTTCTGCACCATATAATCCAACCGCGCATTTTTGAGTGGAGCAAAGCAATAAATAAGATTGGAATGCGTCGTTTGTAATCTTTCTTGATGGATAAGCTGAACCACAACAAATTTTTTCTTAACAGTGATAAGTTTAGCAAGCCACTCACCATCCTGTCCATTAAAAAGTAAAATTTCTGCTCCTTCTTTCATACGCAAAACATGCATAAGATAAGAAGCTTGTGCCCCCTCTATCTTTATTTCTTCATTCAAAGCCAATGTCTGTCGGATAAATAATCTTTTAAGTTTATAATTTATGCGCATAAAAATTTTGCCAATGCTCACTATCGTCATCGAGAAAATGAAGAAAAATATATAGCAAAAAGAAAAAATTATATCTATAGAACTATAATATATTAAAGAATTATAGAGTTTTTTAGCTTTATGAGATAATAATAGGAACTTATAGATCCTTAAGTGATTCTGCTTTCATAAAAGTTTAAATAATGCACCATTCATCTTTGCATTCAGTCATTGATGCATCCGTGGAGGAAAAATATGTCTGCTAAAAAAGCTACAATTATTACGATTACAACCCTCTTAGCCTTTATTTTGATTACAGTGGGAATTGGTTCTGTTGGAGCCGACGGGAAGCATACAATTACCAAAGATGGCTATGGTATTTCTTCTGCGATTCAATAAGCACTGGCCAACATCCTCCTTAAAATTTTAATGTTTTTTAGCAATTTTTATAAGATTAGCACCAATATTATGAATCTCTTGTATTTGAAAGATTCCATAAGAAGGTTTTTTATTCCTCTCTTCAGTCATTTATCTATACCAACCTCACTTATTATGACGGTGAGGATGGTTTTTACTGCTTCACGACGAACGGATTTAAAATGAGAGAATCTTCCGATAATGGGAACTCTGATTTAAATTTAAAAGACAATTTTAAGTTGCAAAAAGACGAATTACCATTATAGGATAGAATATTATACAGATGAAAAACGATACTCAATCTGCGTCAATATCTTTTGTAACCCAAAAATCACCATGATTTTGTCCTTTAGAGCTTAGAGAAAAAGTAAAAGGCCATGCAAGGCTATTAGCAAGACATTGGACATCTTTACATAAAGTTTCTGATCTATAGTTTTTGCGTAGTTGTGCCTGTAATATCAGTTCATTTTCCTTCCCTTGCACAATAGCAGTTGCAATGGTTCCTTGAATAGATAAGCTCAAGTCTGCTGTACGCATTAATGACTCTGTTACCTTCATCATACCTTCTGAAAAGCTTGTCTGAATATCCCAGTAATCAAATGTTGTTGAAAAAGTATCATTATTCATTAAAAGAAATTGTTGTTTATTTGAAAGTCTTGTTTGTAATTCATTCAGATCATACCCTAATAGCCGACCAGAAGACATCTTCAGTGTTAACTCACCCTGCATTTTCGTAAAAATTTCTGGCCAAGAATCAGCAAGTGTTCGTACCGTTGCAGTAAAATTCGTTTTGCTTTGTATAAATGGAATAAATCCCCAAATTTCTAAAGTCTCCTGCATATCAATAGAAGCGCCTGAAATATTTCCTCCAATACGCACTTTCTGTCCAGCTGACGTAACTTCAATATTACTTTGCACGGATCCACCAAAAATATTCGCATGTCCAAGATCAAAAATACCATGCCTATCTCTTATTTGTATTGCAGCAGCTAAATTTGTGAGTGAAATATTTCCTATTTTAGCTTGTGGCGCAGAAAGTCGTATATCCACGCCAATACGATCAAAAATTCTCATGTCAAAGCAGGCATTTTTCTTTTTACCTGAAAAAAACATTGAACCCAAGAGGCTAAGGTCTAGATTATCAAAGGCTAAAGAGCCCATGACATTTGGTACATAATCTTGAAAATCGAGTTTTAAAGCTCCTCGCGCATTGGCTTTCCCCATCGTAAATGTAACATTGTTCATTTGGATATGCATTGGCTGCGCTAAAAAATGAGATTCCCATACAATGGGTATTTTTAATTTATGTCCCCAAAACTGATTTCCACCAACCCAAGACAATGTCTGATTCCATCCAGGAGAACGCATTGACACTTTTCCGTCAAAAATATAATATTCAGATAATCGAGCCTTTCCTGTAAAAGTTATTCCCCCACGTACAGAATTGAGACTTGCCCTAATATGACTTTTGCCTCCAGCAAGAAGCAGCAATGCTTGAGAAGCATCAAGTGATAATTTTGTAAACTCTCCGCGCCAACGCGCATCTGCACCTAACCGTACTTCCTGAGTTGATTCCGGCCAATCTAAAGTTGCATTTAATCCTGTTATTTTTTCTGCTACTCCTGAAAAACTATCGTGATACACAAGAACACCATTTTTAATGACAATCCGGCCAAAAGGTTGTTTTAAAAGGTGCTCTATCTCTGGATGCTCAGGATTATGTTTTAATATTTCACGCGTATTACGTATTGCCACCCCTAATGCACCTTGTGAGCGAGAAAACCGATCAAAAAAATCTGCTATTGTTTTAACAGGCTTTTCCATAACAAATTGAGGACGCATAATCCGCGTCTCTGAAAAAGAAATATGTCCCCAAAGAAGATCGACGACAGAAAGATCAACTTCTATTGATTCAGCTTCCATTAATGGCGCAACATCATCCATTTTTGATGTTAAAGTAACGCCAGAAAGAAATGCTTTAGGATAAGGAAAAAGATGTAACCGCGGTGGATCACGCAATTGTACATTGTAACCCGTCCATGCACTTAAATCCTGCGCTAAACGAATACGAATCGCATCTGTAGAAATAAGATAAGGTAAAACGAGAATCCCCACTCCAAATAAAAAGATAATTGTAATAAAAACTCCGCTCAAAAATTTTATTATTCTGATGCGCACATTATCCCTCTATACTTATCCCCCTATAACAGATTAAAAACAAACTTAAATGATCATAAAAAGTTTTTATAATCCTATAATTCACTATATCCACTTTGTATCTTCATTATTTTTGTTCTTTATCCAAAATTTATTCAAACAGCAATGTTGCTGCTTCTTTATAAAGCAATTATTTAAAAGTCTTCAAAACTATAAATCCACAACATTATAAAACCATTCTTACTGTTCTCATATGAATATTGCTATAAAACTCTATCGTATTATTAGAAAATGCTTTACAAAAAAAACAAACAGCCTTACCGAAAGGATCTCTGAATGAATAATATTATCGACGGAAAAAAACTTGCTGAAGAGATTATTGTGAAAGTTAAGGCCGAAACAGCAAAGCTCCGCCATCACTATAATATACAACCTAGTATCGCTGTTATTATCGTTGGAGATGATCCTGCAAGTCAAGTATATGTCACCTCAAAAAATAAAAAAGCCGAAGAATGTGGGTTTCTTTCAATCAAACATGTCGTTTCCAAAGAAACGCAAGAAAAAGAACTCCTTCAACTTATTGCAACATTAAATTCTGATCCCAAAATTCATGGTATTTTGGTACAGCTGCCTCTCCCTGCTCATATGAATACAAATCGTATAACACAAGCCGTTGCTTTCCAAAAAGATGTTGATGGTTTTCATTATATTAATGTAGGAAAACTCGCGGCAAACGCACTTGAAGATGCGATGATTCCCTGCACTCCAGCTGGTGCCATGATGATGATTGAACAACACTGTGGACGAGATTTATCTGGACTTGATGCTGTCGTTGTTGGACGCTCTAATATTGTTGGAAAACCTATGGCTGCTCTTTTAACAGCAGCCAATGCCACTGTGACAATTGCCCATAGTCGTACCCGTGACCTTGATGATGTGTGTCGAAGCGCTGATATTCTAGTAGCAGCTGTAGGCCGCCCACAAATGATTAAAAAAGACTGGATAAAAGATGGTGCAATTGTTATTGACGTCGGTATTAACCGCGTTGCTGCACCAGAAAAAGGTATAGGGAAAACACGTCTTGTTGGTGATGTCGATTTTGAAAACGTAAAAGAAAAAGCTGCTGCGATCACCCCTGTTCCAGGAGGCGTTGGACCAATGACAATTGCCATGCTTATGGTTAATACACTCAAAGCGGCCGCGCGATCACACAATCTGCCTATACCAAAATTCTAAAAATTGTAACAATTCCTTGTATATGGTTTCATTGTATATGATTCAGCTTATTTATTTTTGCATTTTTCATGTCATAAAAACAGATGCCCCTTGATCTGCACGATTAACGGATTGACGAAAAACATGAAAAAGTTCGCGTCCAACACCATGTTCGTTTTTTGAAAGATCCGGAGGTATGATTTTTCGCGCGTTAAATTTTACTAAATCCTCCAAAATGGTTAATTTACCCTCATGAGCATCAAGAAAAACAATATCACCATCCTGCAAACGTGCAATGGGGCCATTATCCACTGCTTCTGGTGTCACATGGAGAGCAGCAGGGATTTTTCCTGACGCTCCTGACATACGCCCATCGGTTATCAATGCTACCTTTTGACCGCGATCTTGTAAAACGCCTAAAATGGTCGTTAATTTATGAAGCTCTGGCATACCATTGGCTTTTGGTCCTTGATAGCGAATAACAGCGATAAAGTCTTTATTATGCAACACTCCAGATTTAAAAGATTTTTGTAGTTCCTCTTGATCATTAAAAACAAAGACTGGTGCTTTAATCTGCCAATACTCTGGTTTAACAGAGGAAACTTTTATAATAGCTGTTCCCAAATCTCCTGATAAAACACGAAGACCACCATCAAGCTGAAATGGCTTTCTCCACCCCGCTAACACCTTATGATCACCACTCTCCTTAAGAGCCGCTTCACGCACCACATGACCATCAGCAGAAAGCTTTGCTTCAATTGCATAAGCATTGAGATCTTTACCAAAAACCGTAGAAACATCTTCATGGACCAAGCCTGCCTCGATAAGCTCGCGAATAATAAATCCCATTCCCCCCGCAGCGTAAAAATGATTAATATCTGCTAAACCGTTAGGATAAATGCGCGCTAAAAGAGGCACAACGGATGAAATTTCTGCAATATCATGCCATGTCAATTTAATACCGCAAACAGCAGCCATAGCAATCAAATGAATCGCATGATTGGTAGAACCTCCTGTTGCATTTAATCCTACAATGGCATTCACAAAAGAACGCTCATCAATGATCATACCAAGTGGACTATAATGATCACCAAGATCTGTCATTTCAAGTACACGTTTCGTAGCTTCTTTTGTTAAAGCATCACGCAACGGTGTATTCGCATTAATAAAAGAAGCTCCAGGCATATGAAGCCCCATCATCTCCAGTATCACCTGATTAGAGTTAGCTGTTCCATAAAATGTACATGTTCCTGGCCCATGATAAGAACGTGCTTCTGATGCTAAAAGTGTTTGGCGATCTATTTTATTTTCCACGTAAAGTTGACGTATCTTCGCTTTTTCATCATTACCTTGACCACTTGTCATGGGACCAGCTGCTATAAAAATTCCTGGTAAATGACCAAATGTTAGGGCACCAATCAATAAACCTGGCACAATTTTATCACACACCCCAAGATACAATGCTGCATCAAAGACATCGTGTGATAAGCTTATAGCTGTTGCCATTGCAATTACTTCACGTGAAAAAAGGGAAAGCTCCATCCCCGCATTTCCCTGCGTAACACCATCGCACATCGCGGGAACACCACCTGCAACCTGTGCAACACCACCAACCATACGGGCCGACTCTTTAATTAAGTGAGGAAATTTTTCAAAAGGTTGATGTGCTGAAAGTATATCGTTATATGCCGTGATAATGCCAATATTCCCAACGATATTTCCCTTCAAACGCTCTTTATCTATTGCACCACAAGCAGCAAAACCATGAGCCTGATTGGCACATCCTAAAAAACTCCGTTTGGGGCGATGAACTTGTGCTTTCGCAATACGATCTAAGTAAATTTCTCGTGTTGATCGAGAACGTTCATAAATTCTTCGTGTAACTGTGGCAATTGTCTTGGAAAGTGCCATATTTCTCTCCCCCTTTCATTGTTTCTTCCCCTCATTCATTGAGAGAGATTACGTTTTATTCACTTTGTGTCACATATTTTGATTCACTTATTTCATTTTCTGCAGGCGACCAATAAACCTGAACGAGATGAGGGGAATTACGCAAAATTGCCCGAATAGGCATTTCTATTTCAGACCCGTCTTGACAAGCTTCTTCAAAACAATCGCGTTTCTGAAAACCCTCGAAATGGAGAATAACGCAACGAGATTGCATAATAACTGGCAAAGTTAGTGAGAGTCTTGGCTCAACAGCACTCTTAGCATGAAGGGGTAAAACAAGTGCTTGTGTTCGTAAATCAAGCGCTTGCTTTAAACGATCAGAATCAGGAAAAAAAGAAGCCGTATGTCCATCCTCCCCCATTCCTAAAACAACAACATCAAAGGGTTTAGGCAAAGTATTAACACGACTCGCCGCTGAAAAAGCAGCAAGTTCAGCAGTAATTGCTTTATGATAAAGCCCTACAAAACGTGCTTTTGCGGCAAAATTTTGTAACAAATGACACCGTACCATATGTTCATTTGAACGTTCATCGTGTGCAGGGACAAAACGTTCATCGACCAACGTGATAATAATCTTTTGCCAATCAATATCCGCTTTTGACAAATAATGAAAAAACAATTCTGGTGTTTTACCACCAGACACCGCTAAAACTGCTCTCTTGCGCTCAAGAACAGATACACTAAGCTCTGCGGCTACTCGATCTGCTAATGCCAAGGCTAAAGTCTGAGGGGTTTCAAAGTCTAAACGATCAATATTCATTCTATACATACTTATTGCTCTAAACTAAATTGTTCCATATACGCCCATCACGTTCCATGAGGCTCATCGAAGCAGACGGCCCCCATGAACCAGCGTTATAACTATGAACAGGCTGTTTTATTTCTTCCCATCCCTCAATGATTGGATCAATCCAACGCCAAGCAGCCTCAACTTCATCACGACGCATAAACAGTGTTTGATCTCCACGAATAACATCCATTAATAAACGTTCATAAGCATCAGGATTACGTTCAGAAAATGCAGAAGCAAAACTCATGTCTAATGGAATGTGACAAAACCGCATACCGCCATAACTTGGATCCTTAATCATCAACCATTGTTTTACACCTTCATCAGGTTGGAGACGAATTACAAGCCGATTAGAAAAAATTTCATCTAAATCCACATTAAAAATATTATGAGGAATAGGTTTAAAAACCACAACAATTTCAGACATTCGCGTGAACATGCGCTTACCTGTTCGTAAATAAAAAGGCGTATTAGCCCAACGCCAGTTATCAATCTTAACCTTAAGTGCTACAAATGTTTCACTCCCACTCGCTCTTCCTAGATCATCAAAATAAGACTCTACCGATATACCATTTGATAGACCAGAAAGATACTGCCCACGTACAGTATGCTGCCCTACATTATGGACATCAAGCGGTGTTAAAGAATGTAAAACTTTAAGTTTTTCATCGCGCACAGCATTAGCACTGTTGGTAAATGGTATTTCCATCGCAACCAAACAAAGTAACTGTAGCATATGGTTTTGAACCATATCGCGTAGAGCACCAGTGCTTTCATAGTATTCTGTACGCCCCTCTAACCCTAAAGATTCAGCAACGGTTATTTGAACATGATCAATATAATTGGAGTTCCATAGCGGTTCATAAAGTGTATTAACAAACCGCAATGCCATTAAATTTTGAACAGTTTCCTTCCCAAGATAATGATCAATGCGAAAGATCTGCTCTTCATTAAAGGCGCTTGCAAATACATCATTAAGTGAAACCGCTGTTTTTACATCGCAACCAATTGGTTTTTCAATGATAATCCGTGTTTGTGGTGTCACCAAATCATTTTTTTCCAACTTCATCGCAATATCAGCAAAAAGTGACGAACCAACAGCCAAATAAAAAGCTCGAATATCCGCTGAATCTTGTGACAGAAGGAGGGCTAAATCCTCCCACCCTCGATTTGAGGTAACATCAACAGAAACGTAAGTTAAACGTGCAAGAAAACGATTGAGTTCTGTTGAATTGAGATCTTTTGGATGGATATGTTTTTCTAAAGAAATGCGGACAAAATTTTGATATTCTTCACAACTTAAGGAAGTGCGCGAAACCCCAATAATACGTGTTGGCTCACTGAATTGCCCAGCACACTGACAATGATACAAAGCCGGCAAAAGCTTGCGCAACGCCAGATCACCATTGCCACCAAAAACAATACAATCAAAGGAAGAAACTGGAATAATTTTACGCACCATGAACTTGTTTATTTTTCTATTCGATTATGAAATCCCATATCACTTATAAAAGCTTTCATCATTAAAGCAGACAGATACTAAATAAGCCATTAATTTTCTTCATTTCAAGCAATGTTTACATTAAAGGCGATCCAATAAAGAAAACCAACGCATTGCTAAAAATATAAGCGGATAACGCAAAACGCGTCCCCCCGGAAAAGATGAAATCTTTAAGTCTTGGAAATAGGAAAAACGTTCATATTTTCCAGTTAACCATTCTGCGTATAATTTTCCCACGAAAGGAGCCAGCATAACGCCATGCCCTGAATAACCACCACAATAAGTTATCCTTGAGAAAAGTTGGCGAACATAGGGCATGCGCTCAACTGTGATGGCAACCGTTGCTCCCCACCGATGGCTTAAATTGATAGAATGTAATTGAGGATAAATTTCAACAATTTGCCGTTTTATACGTTCATCTAAATTTAGAGGATGCTTATTATCATAACTTTCTACACCACCAAATAAGAGACGATTATCAATGCTTTTGCGAAAATAGCGAACCATAAAACGGGAATCATCAACCGATTCCCCCCCTATAAGAATTGAACTATGCTTTGGTAATGGGTCCGTTGCTCCAATATAAGAGCGAATAGAAACAATATTTTTTTCAATAAAACGCTCCAGACCAAGTTTATACCCATTTGTTGCAAGTAAAACATGCTCTGCTGTTACACTGCCTTTTTCTGTTATTACTTTCCAATGTGCTCCCTTGCGCCTTACGGTCGTTACTTGTGACTTCTCATAAAGCTTAGCACCAGCATCTTGTGCTCTTTTTGCCAACCCAATAATCAATTTTAAGGGATTTATATGACCGGTATCCGCATCATAAATACCACCACAATAAAAAGTTGATCCAAGTCGCTCAAATGTTTCAGCCTTATCCATAAAAGTAAGCGCGTGATAGCCATAACGCTGCATCGCCTCAATATGCTGTTGATAAGAGAGAAGCTCACGCCTTTTATGAGTTACAGAAAGCTGTCCTCCTATCAAATCACAAGGACAATTAGGCATTGCGCATAAAGATAAAATATCTCTTTTAGCTTCTTCTGCCAAATCAAACAGAGCCTTACTGCGCTCAAAACCATACTTTTTTTCTAATGTTTCTACCCATTGCCGTTGCCCTGTTCCCAGCTGTCCACCATTGCGCCCTGAAGCGCCATCACCAAAACGTGATGCTTCAAACAAAACAACATCCACTCCAGCTTTGGCTAAATGATAAGCAGCCGAAAGACCCGTAAATCCGCCTCCAATAATGGCAACATCACACTGTCTGTTTTCACAAAAAGAAGGATAAGAGGGGCGCTCTTTTAAAGTATCTTCATACCAAGAAATTCCTGGAGAAATTGAATTATCATCAATCATCGTCATAAAATTTAAACATTCAGCAGGAGATATTCACGCTCCCACGGACTAATTACTTCCATAAAAGTTTCAAACTCTTGTCGTTTGATTGCAGCATAAGTACTGACAAACACATCCCCTAAAATAGCATGTATTGCTGTATCTTGTTCAAACAAATTAACTGCCTCAATGAGTCCACGCGGTAACTCAATATTATCAGCATTCACATTATTTGTCGTTGGCTCATCTGGCTCAATTTTTTGCTGTAAACCAATGAGACCACACGCTAAAGAAGCTGCAAGAGCTAAATAAGGATTCGCATCTGATGAAGGAAGCCTATTCTCGACACGCCGCGCTTGAGGAGCAGAACGAGGAACACGAAAAGCTGTAGTACGATTATCATATCCCCACCGCAAATTAACAGGAGCCGAATTATCAGGTACAAGACGTCGATAAGAATTCACGTAAGGCGCAAGCATCACAAGAACCCCTGGCATATGTTTTTGCAATCCACCAATAAAATGGCGAAAACAGATACTTTCTTCACCATTTTCCTGTGTAAAAATGTTCATACCCGTTTTCTTATCAACGACCGATTGGTGAATATGCATCGCAGAACCTGGCTGCCCCTGAATGGGTTTTGCCATAAATGTCGCATACATATTATGTTTTAGTGCTGCTTCACGAATTGTTCGTTTAAACATAAAAACTTGATCCGCTAACTCAATAGGATCACCATGACGTAAATTAATTTCAAACTGACCTGCTCCTTCTTCATGAATGAGGGTATCAATTTCCAATCCTTGTGCCTCTGAAAATTGATAAATATCATCAATCAAATCATCAAATTCATTAACACCAGCAATGGAATACCCCTGTCCACCACCAATTGAACGCCCAGAACGACCAACTGGTGGAACTAACGGATAATCAGGATCGGGATTTTTTTGTACCAAATAAAACTCAATTTCTGGTGCAACAACAGGGCTTAAACCCATTTTTGTGTAAAAATGAACCACTGTTCGTAAAACATTGCGTGGTGTGTAATCCACAACCTGACCATTTTGATACACAAGATCACAAATCACCTGTGCCGTAGGAGCATCTTCCCATGGAACAATGCTTAACGTAGAAAGATCAGGCTCAAGGCGTAAATCACCATCTGCTTTAGGATATTCAAAACCATGACCATCTTCCGGATAATCCCCTGAAATTGTTGCCATAAAAACTGCTGAAGGCAATGCCAATGATGTTTCCGATGTAAATTTTTTAGAAAGCATCATCTTGCCCCGTGGTACCCCTGCTTGATCAGGCGTAATACATTCAATATCCTCTACCTTACGGGAAGCAAGCCATTGTGAAACTTGTTCCCAATTGCACACACCACGTAAACTTTTGAGAAAACGAGAGACAGGTTTAAAATTCTTACTTTTCGTTTGTTCACCATTTTTTACAGCCATAACATACCAACTTTAAAAACAATCAAGTCCTATTCTTATTGTATCAGCCCATGCATAAACGACACGAAAAAAAATTATCAACTGATATTTTTGAAGAATACTATAAGATCCATCAAGGTAAAAGAACTTTGCGCTCAAAAAGCTATCCTATCACCATAGTGAAAAAATTGATATTGCACGCGATACATCGGTGCGAACCTTCTCCTTATATAAAACAGCGAGAAATACCATATTGTACGTAACCTAATTCCGATTCAAATAATCATATATAAGCAAACATTGGCGAGAATAATAAAGGCGAGATATTTAATTTCCTTTTGGTTGTAGCAATGCTTAATTAAAAGAAAAGAAACTTTTCTTTTAATATGAAGCAAGTTTTGTAACTCTATTGTTATCCACATAGAAGTAAACACCCTAGGATGGTGAGTAGCCTTTACAGCTGTGCTTACAAATACTCACCCCGCCGTAATATGCGTAAATGTATTTTCAGGATAAGACATACGCTCAGCATTTCCGACATGAAACTTAACCATCGTCTGCATAACAGAGCTATCAACCTTGTTCTGAGCGGATGGTACAGACTCTGCACTTATATCAATTCCCACCGCTTGACATTGCACTTCGCACACAATATTTAGAGCTGAGAATCCAGTGGAGCATACTAAATCCAATAGATAGGAATTTTTGCTAATTGCGCCATGCGTGATCCAACATTTGATAGTCTCCAGCCCACTAGGAGGTGTGTTATTTATATCTAAAAAGCCAAAAAATCAGGATATGAGAACACAATAATATCAATTTCCTTTGAACTAACGTCCTTTATCGTCGATCTTCCACCATCGTAAAATCTTTTTTGTATCAGTTGCTTTCACATACTTTGACTTATGATCTCGTGATACTGTGCAAACCGAGCACACATCCCCAGAGCCCAGATTATAATTAAGTTCGTACCATTCTGCTCTTTTATAGAGCTAATATTTGAAAATAAATAACCATAATCTTTAGATATAATACGCCTAGGTTCAATAATTACCGTACGCTTATGTAAATCACAACCCAATTGTGATAATGCCTCATAAATTTTACGAGGGTATTCGTCATTGACCGTCATGGCATCGCAGAACGCTGTGGAAGTCGGATATCCTCCGCCTAGACTGATAAAACTTTTTTGATCCTTCAATGCGTAAATATCCTTTCCAGCCTTAGTTAAGGTGGATACTATTAACTCAGTCGAATTCAAATTAGAGCCCACATGCAAAGGCACCCCATTAAGCCTAATCCTATTGGATTCTAGCAAAGATAATGCGGCACGTAACTTCGCCGCAGTCATACCAAAACACGATCTATCCCCGTTTTCCAGTACATGGCACAATCTCAATGAGATTTTAGGTAATATGTCAAAATGGCGTGCACGAGTGATGATGTCATGTAATTCGATAATATTATCACACTGGACATTTATATGTTTTCTAATAGGATAATTCTATCTCTTCTCGAAGTTTTACAGGGATATTAAAAAATATATATCTACCTTTAAAACCATCTTTTTGCGCTAATGATATTTCATAACCAGACGCAAATTCCAAATCCCAGCAACATAACAAAGATGCCCCGCACGTCCATTAAAATACCCTGCTTTTTCTCGCCCTAGGCATTCATAGCCCGACCACGTAAAACAGGATACCAATTACAATATCAGACCATAAGGCTGCAAGAGAAAGTTCTTTTATATTTTTATCTTTACATTGCCTCTTAAACAAGCTCATCTGTTCATATAATGAGTTATATGTATAATACATATAACTTCTACAAAAGGAGGATTCATTATGTTCCGTGAAAATCTTTGGTAATACACTCGGATGATTGGATCACCTGTCGCCCGTCAATAATATAGTGCGAGTTAAGAAATTGGGGGAGGTAAACTATGCAACTCGTGGATCATCCTTTTGTGAAGTTCGATCAACTCAAGCCGATTTACAACTTCACATATCCGTTATTTCGCACTATTTCAAATGAATTTTACGATTACCTAGACTTTAATAAACTAGCGCAAAGTAAGCAGATTCCACAAGCGCGTACCATTTCTCTTTATTTGCATATTCCCTTTTGTGAAACCATCTGTTCCTTCTGTCCCTTTCAGAAAGGGGCCTACAAGCACGTTAAGCAAATCGAATCTTATATGTCAGCGCTTACCACAGAGATCAGAAACAAAGGAAATTTCATTCGCTCGCTTAGAGGGCCCATCCGCAGCATCTATATAGGGGGCGGCACACCGTCGCTTTTGTCTGCAGATAATATCCGCCACATCGGAAAAGTATTGCATGCCGAATTTGAGCTCTCTTCCTTAGCCGAATTTACACTGGAAAGCGAACCGAAGAGCGTCACACGTGATAAACTTTATGCTGCCCGTGAGATCGGCGTTAACCGGATCAGCTTCGGTATACAGAGTTTCATTGAGCGTTTCCGATCATTGTTTAACCTCACCTCAACACGTGAACAAATCAACAATACCGTAGCTTGGTCACAAGAGATAATTGGACATGTCGGTTTAGACCTACTATATGGCATGCACAGCCAGCAAGCCGAAGAACTATTATACGATTTGAAGCAAGCCAGCGAGCTTCACCCTGAAACCATCAACCTCTATGCAATTAACAATCTGGCTATCACGTCGCAACTGCATAAGTCTTACGCACAAAAAGGGCTAAAGCCATCCAGCCTACAGCATCGACAGATGCTTCGCTTATTTAGCGACATCGTTATGCGCAGCTGCGGCTATGCGCCGTGTAATGGGCATTCCTATATCAAAATTGCCAATAACACTCCTCTAACGCTCGCTAAAACGAGTTCAGCTAATTATTTCCGCTATCACAAATATTTGCATGGTTATCATGACGATTATGTGGTTGGCTTCGGGGCGTCAGCAATGTCGATTCTCGGCTCACTCGTCACACGAGCCAATCCCAGTCGAAGCGGATACATTACCGACATACAACTTAAAGGCAAATCCAAAGTATACTACAATTGGGTATCAGCAGAGCAACAAGCCTCCAAGGCTTTGTGTATGAGGCTACCTTATAACGGTTATGCCAAAAAAGAAAGAATTGACTGGACCGCACTCCCCTCTTTCGTTTACAATAACCTACAACAGCTCATAGGTGCAGGTCTCATCGCAGAAAGTGATAACGATCTCCAGCTGACTCAGCGTGGTTGGCAATGGTATTCCAACCTTATGTATTTTCTTCTACCTCAGGCAGATAGGAATATCTTGGACGGCTATGTCGCAAACATGCTGAATACAACCGCCGTACTTGATGGACCAGCGGAAACCTGTGTGGCATCTTAAGGAGAACAGAATGTTCACGCTTTTTGCCAACAAGAACATACGCTATTTTTGCCTAACCGTTAGTCTGCTCGCCTTACTCAGCGGTGCTTTGCGCACTGCCATCCCGCTATTAGCAAGACAATCTGGATATGGCGTAGTCGGAGTAAGTTGGGCGCAAGGTCTCTTCTCATTAGCGTGGCCAATTTTCGGCATCCTTGCAGGCGTTTTACTTGATCGCTGCGACAAAATAAAACTTGCCACCACAGCTCTCTTCATCTTCATGCTACTGCATATTGTCCTGTTCATACTACTTATGATACAGATTACTCCAGCCGAACAAATTTTCTTCTATGCAACCATTGCTGGATTCATCGTCGTTTCTGCCGAAGCTTATATAATGACGATTCCACCACTTATCATGGAGGGAGAGCGATTGATGACCTTCTACTCTATTGTCTTGTTCTTAGATTTCGGGGTCTCCTATTTTCTTGCCCCTGTCATAACAAGCAGCATTTTAGCGCATAGCACACTGCTATTTCTCGGCCTTTTAATCGTGCTTTTTATCACATTGATTTTTACCGCTCGCCATGCTGTTCCGACATCGCCAACACCTGATAAAGAAAACATCACTTTCCGTTATATCATTGCCGGCTTTCATTTCATTTTTTCAAATCGGCATCTTTCCTCCCTTACATTACTCACATTCTTTCTATCGGTGGTATTTGGAGCATTCCTAACCTCATTCATCTTCTTCGTTACCGACAGTCAGTATCTGGGCCTACATAGCAGCCAATATGGCGTGATGTTTGCAGCCTACGCGCTTGGAACAATGGCAGGTGCCCTATTTGCACCGCGTATACGTTATGCACCGGTGCGCCTAGCTGTTCTCACTGACGGTTTAGGAACGGTTGTCTTGTTGCTGATTCCAGCCTTTTCAAAAAGTGCTGTCGTCGTATGGGGCGTCACCTTTATCGCTGGCATTGGAGCAAGCTTATGGTTTATTGGTGTTACCGCCTTCAGGCAGCGCCTCACACCAAAGCAACTTCTCGGGCGAGCTAATTCTGCTTTTCGAGTGATCGGCTATGCTGGAACGCCGGTCGGAAGCTTTTTGGTCGGCGTCCTTGGTTCTTTTATATCATTGCAGTTTGCTGCCACCTTTATCGCTGGGCTCCTATTGGTGGCTATCGCGATAACGCTTCCTTTTCTTTGGCAGGCTGATCATATAGACACACCCAACCCTGCCACGAGGTAACAGCTGCTTTTTAAAAAAGACACGGTCAAAAAAGGCACACATACCCTATTACGCAATCAATTGATCTATTCTTTGGACGAGAAAATTATCACCATAATGGCTGATAGAGCCAGCGGCACTATAGAAGCAGCCAAACAAGCGCTAAAGACAAAACAGCCCCTTTACGTTGCATTGGGCGATGATCCAACGCCTATATGAAGGATGCAGAGAGCTTATAGCGCACAGAGCGCGATTCTTAACTAAAAACTCCGCCCTAGCAATACCCCCTTATACTCCATCCATCACTCGCTGGACATCAAATGCCTCACCCCTTTACCGCTCCTCAAAATACATTTTGTTGCACTTACGCGCCGTATTCTTCCTTTGTAATTAAAAGACCAGCCCTCCTTTCCTAGTTTAGGATCTTTGCCTACACAACGCAGCAACAGATGCGACCATATATGCAATCACGCCTTAGGGCCTGCATAGTAGAAAGCTTAGTTCGAGAGATTCATAAAGCCTATATCCCAATAAATTTTCCACCCAATCCACCTTTTAAAAGGGCGGCTTTATATAAACCGTTAGAGCAAGCTATGAAATCCTTAGGTGTATTAGAAATAATTGGCGGTTTTACCTCAGACCAATGTTGATTGACTTTTACTCGTGCATATACGCAAGCGGTGCTACTCTTTTCTCAGATAGAAAGGACATAACCGTTACCATCTGACCTATTATTGTTTGAAAATAAAGAAAAAGTATCAGTGTGACTAATGATATTGAAGAGCTATCTCATTATGTGGCTGTACTTAATTACGGCATTGGGAAGCTAGTCACGTAATCACCCCCTTCTGCGCGCGCCTTCTGCATGATATTCATAAGATTTTATTACGCGGTAAACGCAGTACGTCCAAAAGCCTTAGCGAATTTCGCAAAGCACAAAATTAGCTTGGCGGTACGCAACTAAAGACAGCGTCATTCGTGCCGCCCACTCTTACCACAGCCCCACTCTCTCTACCACCATCCCCGCTTAGAATCGCGCCAACTCATCACCGGTGCCTCGTTAAACACCACACCAGTCTCAAGAGCGGTAAAATGCGCCTTGCCGCATTTAATCTTCAGCATTTCTTTAAGGCGCAAATCAAACTCGCTATTCGTTCCTTTTGTTTCCAGTACAAAATAAAGCTTTTGTGCGCCATCTCACTCTAAAAAAACATCCAATCAGGCGTATAAGAACCAATGGGAGTGGCTATTTTTAAATTTCTTGGCAGTTTAAAAAACAATCTTACATCAGAGTCATTATCGAGATTTTGCGCAAACTCTTTCTCAATACGGCTCTCACAAATCTCATGATCATAAACACTTTTCTCATTGACCACCGTTGGCCCTATGATCGCCTTTTCCGACCTAATTTTACAGATGTAGAATCAGTCTTATTATGATGCGCACATCCAGAGATTATTTTACCCTCTGCATTAGAACCAAAAACATGAACAATACACAGAGGCTTCGGTAAGAAGGCCAACCGCTCAATCTCAATCTACACAAAAATACATGTGCAGGCGAATGCCCTCCATAATATGCAATATTTCAAGCCCGTCCATAGTGGTACCCTTTTTAAAAATTGTGTCTATGGCTTATAATAATCTCCAAAATATACATTTAGCCCTTGTCTGAAATAGCTCAATTTTGGATTGATGAGAATAAAAACGCGCTGCGATAATCACGTTGTTCAGCCCTCATGACCGGCAAAAGGGCGCCAATATTCCTGTACTACCAACGACTAACTAACGGTATTTCTTATCATTTTTGATCATATCCTCCACCCTTATTATTTTAAAATTTATACATTTCATCAACAAGATGTGCGCAGCGAGCCCGTACATCTTCGCTGTTCAATCTCCATGTACGGCCTGCATTCTCAGACACAAAATCATCTTTAGCCGAAGCAACTTGATATTGCAGAGCTTGTCTATAAAGCGTATGCACAACTGGTACCAAATATTTACATGACAGTAGCGCATTTTTTGCTGTACTGCCATGAGAGAGAAGACCAACAACTTTATCCCAAAAAGCATCACAATCTAAATTATCAAAAGCGTTCTTCAAAGTCTCTGAATAAGACCTGTGATAAACAGGGCTTGCAAGAATAACATCGTCAGCGTCTGCGATTGTTTTGACAAATGTATACACTTTAGCATCGCAATGGTAATAACTTAAAAAACAATAACTTTTTAAATGACTCCTCAACGGCGTATGAATATAAGCACGTTTTTTCTCGTCATTTTTTAAGGTATTAAACTCTTCCAATCTACCGAACTTACTCTTAAATTGTAGCCGAATGATTTTAATAAACCCATATTATTTTAAAAACTCAACAAATAATATTGAGACTACAATCAAAGACACTTCTTTTCAATATTAAGCAAGTTTTGTAACCTATATTGTTATCTCCATAGAAGTAAAACAGCCTCTATGGACGATGAGTAGCTAAGCCTTCACAGCTAGTGCTTTACAAGCGCTTTTATAACACTCACTCTGCCCCAAACATAGGATTGCATTTTATTAAATAACCCACGCGCATATAATTAAAGATAGAAACGATTAAGCTTGCACCAATCATGCCAAACCAATAGCCAATAAAGCCATATTCAAAAAAATGCGCCATTAGCGCTCCCCCAAATAGGCCTAACCCCCAATAACTTATTGCTACAACAATTGTTGACCAAAACGTATCAAGCAAGCCCACAAGTATGCCATTGAGCATAGCACCTAAAGTGCCAAAAGCAAAAGACAATAAAATGAACGGAAGCAATTTCCAAGAGAAAACAACAACGCGTTCTGAAGAAATATTAAAGATGGTTGTAAGGATGAATCCATAAGAGAGATAAACAATCCCTGATAAAAACAAGACATAAGTTACAGCAAAAACAGTGACATTCATACGCAATTGTTTTAGAGCCATATTATTCCTATCTGCTCTATACCACGCTGCTATTGTTGCGGCTGCGCTGGAAATCCCCAAAGCCACCACAGAAATAAGCATATCGAGACGCATCCCTATCGTATGTGCGGCCAAAGATTCGACCCCATAAGCCGTAATCATGAATGCAATGAACGAAGGAAAGCCCTCCGCAATAAGAATACGTATACCAATGGGTAGCCCTACTCGCAGCAATTTTATTATTCGTGAAATCTCTAACTTTTGTCTCAAATAATTAAAGCGAAAAGAATGAAAAGCAGAATTGCGGGACAAAATTATTGCTGCTGCAATAACAATTAAAATACGGATCAAACTGCTCGCAATTCCTGCACCAAAGACACCTAATCCGCTTATAGAACCTATACCAAAAATAAGCGGCCAAGAGATAAGAAAATTCACAAGGATAGCCGCAAGCATAACCCAGGTTAACGGCTTTGGATTACCAATTGCTGACAGTAATCCCCGGCTATTCACATAAAGATAAAAAAACACCACCCCTATAGCAGCACCACTATTATATTCCTGCGCTATATTGGCAATTGTCCCATCTTGGCCGAGAAAACACAAAATATTCCTCGTGTTGAGTAAAATGATCGCACTCATCATTCCAATCAAAAGGGAAAGCCATATTCCTTGATCAAACCATGCCTTCAATGCATATCTATCTTGTCTACGAAAACTTTCCGCAAGTTTTGGTGCAACCGCGGTAATAATACCTAGCCCAAACAACATAACAAAACTAAATATACTCAGAGCTAACATTGTACCACTCAAGGCTTGCACGCCTAAATGCGCTACAAGCGCTGCATCTGTGAAGGAAATCATCATCTGAGAGATAAACCCAACAGCCAGAGGCATGCCAAGAGAGAGCAATTGCTTCATCACAACAAACATTGTGAAATACCCTTCCATATTGAAGGGCATATTAAGCTCGGATCTTTTAAACAAAACACATTGATTTTTTCCGTAAAGTCTTTCCATCGCAAGTCTTGTGTAAAGGATGCATAATGAGAACGCATTAAGGTAAGAGGAGATGCCCAGTTCTTAAAAGAGAAGTGCAATGCGCCTTTATTGGTTTTCTGTACTTTATGCCATGCGTTTTTTTTGTACAATATTATGCCCCCAAGCAACTACAGTCATTGATAAAAGATCCTCAGTGAGCCGTTTGTTCGTCTTGTATATCCATTTTCAGTATTTTCAATAAAATTTTTTGGTACGGTTGGTGGGATTTGAACCTACGACCTCTGGTGCCACAAACCAGCGCTCTAACCAACTGAGCTACAACCGCATAAAAAGAAAATGTATCATAACTGTTCACGATTTCGTAAACATTTATTCTTATGCTTATGTGACATAAGGAAAATCAACAAAGTTTGCAAGCCCCTTTAAAAAAATCTCGCAATTTTTTGTGAAGAAAAAAGCGTTTTTTACAAAGGAAATTTTGCCCAATGCTCAAGACTATGATCACGATAGCCTTTTATGTTATCAACTCCATCTTGTTGCATCATCTGCAAAATCTCTTGCAGAATAGTTATGACAAGATCTGGACCTTCATAAACCATCCCACTGTATAATTGAATCAAATCTGCACCAGCTTTTACTTTTTCCAAAGCAGTCTGTGCATCCTTTACACCGCCAACGCCAATGATTGCAATCTCCTTCCCTAATTTTTGACGCATTTTTGCAAGCATAATAGTAGAACGCTCAAAGAGTGGACGTCCAGAAAGCCCACCCTCTTCATTACGGAAGTGACTATTACTAAGACCTTGGCGTGAAAGAGTTGTGTTAGAAACAATCAGCCCATTAAAATCAGAAAGTTTTATTTCTTCAGCAACATCATCTAATTCTTTCTCTGATAAATCGGGAGCAATTTTTAAAAAAATGGGAATGGAGAATCCGTGCTTGTTCTCTTGCTCATTTCGCTCTTGCGAAATTGCACTCAACAAAAGATGCAAACTGTCACGGGCCTGTAAATCACGTAAACCTGGTGTATTAGGAGAAGAAATATTAACCGTAAAATAATCAGCAACATCATAAAAATGAGCAATACCAACAGTATAATCATCAATCTTATCGACCGTATCCTTATTGGCTCCAATGTTGACTCCTATAACACCAGTTTTTTTACACGCACGCAATCTATTGTAAACAACTTGATGTCCATCATTATTAAAGCCCATTCTATTAATAATCGCTTCATCTTCTTTTAAACGAAAAAGCCGTGGTTTAGGATTTCCAATCTGAGGGTTTGGTGTCACTGTCCCAATTTCAGTAAAACCAAATCCTAACCGAAAAATACCATCTACAACCTCTGCATTTTTATCAAACCCCGCTGCAAGACCAATAAAATTTTCAAACTCAAGACCAGCAACAGTTACACACAATCGTTTATCGACAACCTTTTGACAACCATTTAATCCACTTTTCAGCCCAAGAATCGCTAAACCGTGTGCTTGCTCTGGATCCAACATAAATAAGGCAGAACGGCCAATACAACGAAAAAAACTCATCAATTCTTCTCCACAACATAAAAATGATCCATCGCACCTAACCTCTACCTTTTAACACAAAAGATTTCCAATCAAAGCAAGCATATTATCCAAATAATATTCCCCTTCTAGAAGAAAACTCATCACATAATAGTTATACATGTTTATATTGGTTATATTATGTAAAGAACTTTTTATTCTTAAAAAATGTTTCTCTTTTTCGACATTTTTTAAAGATTAAAATATGAATCCTAATCTTATAAAATTCAGCATGAATTGAAACATCAATGGCCCTTACCATAGTCATGGTTTTATGACGTCTTATGCAGGCACGCTCATAATTTTCTTAAAAATGCAGGCAAATTATCTCTATTCCCAAAGTTCCTTTGTGTAATATTGTTTTCAATAGAAACAAAGCTTGTTCTATAAAGCTATTTTTTCCTAGCATTTATAGGATACATGGTTCATAAAATCATCTAAGTTCATACTATTGTTGCACTATTTATGAGCAACAGATTGTTCAATCAATTTGTACTCTATTGATAATCTGCGTTGTTTTCTTTGCCATTTCTGATGTATTAAATACAATTTTGCATCTATTAAGTGCTCTGCCTAACATATATTTTAAGTAATGACAGTTGATTATTGAACTCAAACATTATACCAACGACTTCCAAACCAAAATGATCTTGCAAACCCTAGAGCTCTGCTATTTATAAACTGATACAATCTTCCAGCAGATGAAATGTGTTTCTTCCATCCGAATTATCGCCATTTTAGCTCATGTAACCCAATACAAATAGCTTTTAGATAAGCCATAATGCCCTCCTAATTGCTATTATCGCTTACTAAATTAAGAGGAATTAAATTATAAGTTTTACTCCTGCCTCATCTATCTATTTCTTCTATCAGTGCTGAAATATATTTTTTATTCCTAAATTCTCTTTTTATGACAAAATGTTATGCTAATATATGCACTTCATTTGAAAAGCTTTCTGATAGCTCAACTTTCAACACTACTCATTTTGTAGTATTGTGTAAAAATCTCTCTTTTTAATGTTATCATAAAGATCTTGAGGAAATTATATAAATTAAGCTACAGTTTTCTACTTTCTGTTGAAAAAGCAGATATAGTTTTTATCAAAAAAGCTTTTTTCTAGGAAATATTCTATGTACATTCAAATAGAGCCCTAAAGCTCTTTATTAAACCTTATAAAGTTCTTTGAAAATAATATTAATATCGTAATATAATCCTAAAAATAAAATCTGCCCTTTCCTTTTTCATCAAAAGCGGTAAGTAAATTACCGTATATCGCTTATATAAAGGGGAAAACGCAATGCTTAAAGAATTCAAAGAATTTGCCCTAAAAGGTAATATGATTGATCTTGCTATCGGTGTGATTATAGGGGGTGCTTTTGGTAGCTTGGTCAACTCAATTGTCAATGATATTTTTATGCCAATCATTGGGCTGATTACAGGTGGGATTGATTTTTCTAATATGTTTATTCAACTTGCTGGCGAAAAACAAGCAACATTGAGTGCCGCCAAAGCAGCTGGAGCAACCATTAGCTATGGACACTTTATTACTTTACTTATCAATTTTCTCATTATTGCTTGGGTTCTTTTTTTATTCGTTAAGGCTATGAATAAAATTCGTAGAAAAGAAGAAGAAAGCCCCAAAAAAACGTCTTCAGAAGAACAACTTTTAACAGAAATTAGAGATCTTTTGGCTAAGAAAAAATAATTTTATGCAAGATTTACATCATGGAACACGAGGAAAAAACATTTCCACAGTTGTTCCATGATTGGGTTTTGAGAACAGTAAAAATTGTCCCCCTCTTTCTTCCACCATTGCTTTACACATTGGGAGGCCTAAACCTGTTCCCATAAAAGCGCTATCACCAGATCGTCCATCTTTGCGCTCTACTTGACCATAAGGTTGCAGTGCCTGTATAATCTCTTCTTCGTTCATCCCTATACCATTATCACTCACTGAAATTTTTACACGTTCTTTTCTATAAGAAACGTGAACAATAATCTGTCCACCCAAAGGTGTAAAACGAATAGCATTGGAAAGAAGATTCCATATAATCTGGCGAAACACTTGTTGTGATACAGGAATAAATGGAACGTGAGGTGGAGCAACAATACGCATGATAATGCCATTCTGATTGGCTTGAGTTTCAAGAAAAGCTATCGTCGCACGTAAACAAGATATTACATCAAATGTTTCAGAAATAAGGGAAGAATCAATCTGGTTATCGGAACCAGAATAATTTATCTTGGAGCACTCTAGTAATTGATTAATCAGCAATAATATATGTTTTCCAGAGGAAATAATATCGCGTAAATATCCATGATAGCGCTCATTTTCTATCGAACCAAAACGGCCTTCTCTCATAATTTCTGCAAAACCAATAAGAGCATTCAAAGGTGTTCGTATTTCATGAACAACTCCAACGATTTTATCCTCTTCTGCTTTTTTTTCTCCTGATGGAACTGTTTGTGTCCTATCACGCAACATAACAGCATAATTGCCTTGCTTTGCCAAAAATACAATCGTTATCAAAACGGTTATATTTTTATGATTTTTTGTCATTAAATCAGCGGTTTCACTGCGATTTAAAACCTGATTTTTTCCCTCCATACGGATTGATTTAAAATACTTTTCAACCAAAAGTCGGCTTTGCAAAGTAAATAATGAAGAGAATGGTTGTCCTCGTAGTTCATTTATTTCATAACCCATTAATGCTAAGGCTGCCCTACTCGCTGATTGAACAAAGCCCTCTTCATCCAACCATAAAACACCATTTGTTGCTGTATCCAACAATGATAAAACTGCAGCGGGCTCTTTTACGAGAGCTTGTTCTATAGCATTTACCGGCAATGTTTGTGCATATGGTAACTGAATAGCTGTTTCTTCAACTAAATTTTCTTCTTTTACCGATGAATTCAATTCATCACGCAATTGCTCTGCAATTTCACGAAAAGCTGAGCGTTCTATCTCCGTAAGACATGGCATTTCTGTTTCTAGCTTTTCATTTCTTTTTTCTTGGACTTTTTTTTGTATTTTTAAAACACCAAAGCCACGAAACCCCTTAAGCTGCTTTTTAACATCAAAAATTGGCAAAGCTGACAATTCAACATCAAGCCATTGTAAGCAACCATCAACAGGCCATTGAACAATCTCTTTACTCCAAGGCATAGCCGCTTCAATAAAACGACTGAGAACCAGATATCGATCATCATTAAATTGATGAGCAAGCTCATGAAAACTACACCCTAAAATAGAAGAAGAGAGAGGACCAACAACTTCAGCTAGCTCTTTTGAGACTTCACAAAACAAACCATTGTGATCGATTTCCCACGTAAAAGGCCGTGGCAAAAGCTCTGGTGTAAAACGAAAAGCTTCTTGCTGACATTTTAATTCATTTGTATTTAACTTTAACTCATCTGCTTTTAATGGCATAACTAAAACTAAAAAGTGTTGAATTTACTCTCAAATGAATAATGCTAATTTGTTTACAATTATCTATTCTGGTTAAAATAACTTGATATCTCATATCAATTGTCTGTAGCAAAATTTTGACTGTTTCATCAACAAAACAAGAATAAAAAGAAGCTTCCAGCTCTTGTTGCTTATTCACCCATTATTGTAATAAATCTTGTTACAATAATGGTAACATCTCCCTCGCATAAATAGTACTCAAAAAGAATACACTTATTTTACGCATTCATGCGCCTGTTTTGAAAAGATATCTCTCAAGATCCGCAAGCTTATTTTACGACAGTATCCGTAAATGGTGTAATGTAAAGGTCCCTATAGAGGATATCAAGGCATTGTGCACTACCATTTTTATGCTTATAAAAGAGCTTGTTAGCACCATCATTATACTAATTTCAGCCCCTAATGTTACCAATAGTTCTCGGCATTTGAAGGCGTTCATAAGAAGCCTTTTTATTTTTTAACTTTTTTACTCGTACATTATTATGATACGCAAGAAAATGTTTTTAATTGTTTCAACAGAAACAGATTTGAAATGAGAAAATCTTACAATGTTTGAGACTTTTATTCACTGTGAATAATGATAAATTACTATAAATCAATATACTGCATTATAAAAATCTCTTTTTCAAATAAAGCTTCTCGTAAGAACATCTTTCTTGAGCCAATAATATCAAATGATAATAAATTCAGCGTGACGCTTTAAAGTATCCTATGCAACAGAACTTGCATATTGGGCATTTTTCTTATGATGCTCTCAATAATCTCCCAAAGATCTTTCTTTCATTAGAATCGCTACAAAAGAAAAAACAAAAAATATGCCACCGCACTATTTTATTAAAAAATTTCTCTGTAAAAAAGAGAACACAAATCATCTGTCCTCATATAAAGATTTGTTTAATTTCTTTATATTCCAGATCATTTAGAAATGTTAAAAATATCTCATAATCTCCTTTGATATCAGCTTGTTTACCTTATCAGAAGTCTTAATACAAAAGATCGCTTTTTCTTTATTACTCTCCATTTAAATTTTTAATATTATATAAAAAATAAAACAAGCACATTTAAATAATGACTGTCAGATATTTAAAAAATTGCATATTTTTAAATGTGTTTGTTTATTTTCCTTCATTGAGTAGAATTTCACGTTTTCCAACATGATTAGCGGCTCCAACAATGCCTTTTTCTTCCATCCGCTCGACGAGAGAAGCTGCTTTATTATAGCCGATTGAAAGTCGGCGCTGAATATAAGATGTTGAACATTTTTTATCACGCATAACAATTTTTACAGCTTGGTTATAAAGTTCCTCACCCTCTTCATCAAAATTTTCTTCCTCAGAATTTCCAGCAGCTGAATCAGCAGAAGTATCCTCTTTGTTATCGTCTTCATTATCTGTTACCGTTGCTAAATAATCAGGTTTACCTTGCATTTTTAGATGTGCAACGATGGATTCAACTTCTTCATCAGAAACAAAAGGTCCATGAACGCGCACAATGCGTCCACCACCAGCCATATGAAGCATATCCCCCTGACCTAAAAGCGTTTCAGCACCTTGTTCACCCAAGATCGTACGACTATCAATTTTTGATGTTACTTGAAAAGAAATGCGGGTAGGAAAGTTCGCTTTAATTGTACCTGTGATAACATCAACAGAAGGACGTTGCGTTGCCATAATAAGATGAATACCTGCCGCACGCGCCATTTGCGCTAAGCGCTGAATGGCATTCTCTATCTCTTTCCCTGCCACCATCATAAGATCAGCCATCTCATCAACAATCACAACAATATAAGGAAGCTGCGTGAGATCCATGGCTTCTTCATGATAAAGCATTTCCCCTGTTTCCTTATCAAAACCCGACTGAACAGTACACATGATCGTTTCGCCTTTTTGAGCGGCAAGTGCAACGCGTGCATTAAAACCATCAATATTACGCACACCCAACTTAGCCATTTTGCGATAACGCTCTTCCATTTCACGAACCGCCCATTTTAAAGCTGTTACTGCTTTTTTGGGATCTGTGACAACGGGTGTTAAAAGATGTGGAATGCCATCATAAACAGAGAGCTCTAACATTTTAGGATCAACCATGATCAAACGACACTGCTTTGGTGTCATACGATAAAGAATCGACAAAATCATTGTATTAATTGCAACAGACTTGCCTGATCCTGTTGTTCCTGCAACCAATAAATGAGGCATTTTTGCTAATTCTGCAATGACCGGTTCACCATTAATCCCCTTCCCCAAAGCAAGAGCAAGTTTAAATTCACTTTCACGAAAAGAACGTGTTTGGATTAATTCCCGTAAATAAACGGTTTCACGAACCGCATTGGGTAACTCAATCCCGATAACATTCCGTCCAGGAATTACAGCAACGCGTGTAGAAATAGCAGACATAGAACGCGCAATATCATCAGAAAGATTAATAACGCGTGATGATTTTACACCCGCAGCGGGTTCAAATTCATACATTGTTACCACTGGCCCTGGATGAACATGGATAACTTCACCCTTAATGCCAAAATCTTCCAAAACACTTTCTAAAAGTCCAGCACCACGTTCTAATGTTTCTTGAGGAATCATCGTACCTTCATGAAAAACAGGTTCCTGTAATAAGTTGATCGGAGGAAATTCATAAACATCACAGTCAATAGATTGAATATTTTGCATAAAAGCAGAATCATAATTACCTAATGGCATACGAGTAGATTGCAATGTTTTAGTTTTACTGTTTGCTTGCATCACAGAAAAATCTTTTGAATTCTTTTTGACGGCTTTGTTTATACAATCAACAGTATTATTGGCGACAATATTATTGGTATTTTCAGTCTCTATACTAGCCCCTGCATCACTTAACGCCCCTGTATTACTTAACGTATGAGCAGAATCTTCAACAGAAAGCTTAGAATGACACTCTTTAGTAGTATCATTATTTGTATGCATTAAATCAGAAATTTTCTCAACACCTCGCATCCTTTCCGCTGGAGATTCTGATGTAATTGAATCATAGAGTTGTGGAAAGCGGTATTCAAGAACACGGTAAAGAGCAGTTATTGACTCATCAAAGGCTGTGGGAATATCCGGTGTAATTTCATTTGTCGTGTCAATTGATGTTCCATCCTCTTTTGATATTTGAGTCTCCACATGTTCAAATATCAAAGATTCACACTCAAAAAATGCATCATCAGAAAGATGCAACGCAGGTTTTATTTTTTGTAGCACATTTTCCACTTGTAATTTATGTTCTTGTTTATCCTCCTCAAGTGGAATATTTGCTGACGGCATACGAGTAGTTTGACGTGACAACTGCTTCAAAACCGTTGAATGACAAACTGATGTTTTATTCTCTATTGATTGAGGATTAATGACTTTTTTTGTCGAAAGAATATTTGTTGTTTTCTTGTTACAACGTACAATATCTGTATCTGTAATTTTTTTTTGATCTTGCTTCGTAAAAATTTTAAACTGTTTTGCAAAAACTGGATCTGTTTCTATACGACGACGCAAAATCTCAACTTCTGGGGTTCTCGTGAAACGGACGTTTTTTCCGAGAGCAAATGCCTTTTTCCACACTTCCGGATAAGGAAATATCTCAGTAATCTTAACAGATAAATCTTCTCTTGATGCACCTTTTGTACCATCATCAGAAAAAGAAGACGTAGAAATAGATTTTGTTTTCGAATTATGCATGGCACCCAACAAATTTATAGCAATGAGAAAAATAACCTTTTCAAAAAGAATTCGTAGAAACTATCATACGAAGGTTAATAACCTTTTGCTGATGGTTACTTTTTAATGAAAAAAATAATGCCATAATGCATATTCATAATCTGCCTTTTGCATATTTACGATATAAATTGCCCAGTTTATGGTGTCATAGAGCTCGTATTTCATTTGTTTTGAAGAAAACTTCATGATAAAAAAGCTTCAAGAAAATTGTCTATGCCTCTCTTTCTCTCCCTTTTCATAAAAGAAACTAGTCTCAATAATACAATAAGCATTGCTCTATTGAATTCTCCATGCTCAATTATCACGATATAATCTAATTTCTCACGTTTTTATAAGATTATCCTTGTTATCCTCGTTTAAAAAGGCTTAGACTAAGACAATCATAATTACATAAATATAAATAGAAAAAAGGGAGTGAATTATGTTTGATAAACGGAAATTTTATATCAATGGTCTATGGGATGAGCCAAGCACTCCTCACGATTTTGACGTCATTAATCCATCAACAGAGGAGGCTTGTGCTGTCATTAGCCTTGGAAGTACAAAAGATGCTGATAAAGCAATTAATGCGGCTAAAGAAGCCTTTCAAAAATGGAAAACAACATCACCAAATGAGCGTCTTGGATTTGTTGAAAAAATTCTAGAGATCTACGAAAAACGTTCCAAAGACATGGCAAAAACCATTTCAATGGAAATGGGAGCACCGATTGATATGGCGCTTAATGCGCAAACTGCAACAGGAAGTTCCCATATTCGCAATTTTATCGAAGCTTATAAAGAGTTTTCGTTCCAAGAAACTTTAATAAAGGGAAATGAGCAAGCAATCCTTCACTACGATCCTATCGGCGTCGTAGGATTAATTACGCCATGGAATTGGCCCATGAATCAAGTAACTCTTAAAGTTATTCCTGCTCTCTTGGCTGGCTGTACCATGGTGTTAAAGCCCTCTGAAATTGCGCCTCTTTCTGCTATGCTTTTTGCTGAATTTTTAGATGAAGCCGCACTTCCAGCCGGTGTTTTTAATTTAATCAATGGTGATGGTGCGACTGTCGGCTCTTACCTCTCTGCACATCCAGATTTAGAAATGATCAGCTTTACTGGTTCAACTAGAGCAGGAAAAGATATTTCTAAAAATGCCAGCGCTACTTTAAAAAGAGTCTGTCTGGAACTTGGGGGAAAAGGAGCGAATATTATCTTTGCTGATGCCGACTCAGATGCTGTTCAACGTGGTGCACGACATTGCTTTTATAATAGTGGACAAAGTTGTAATGCACCGACTCGTATGCTTGTGGAACAGAGCATCTATGACAAAGCCGTGAAAATAGCCAAAGATATTGCAGAAACAACAAAAGTAGGACCAAACTGCCAAGAAGGAAATCATATTGGGCCCGTTGTTTCAAAAAAACAATATGATAAAATTCAAGATCTTATCCAATCGGGAATTGATGAAGGTGCAACTCTTGTTGCAGGCGGGACTGGTTTACCAAAAGGAATGGAACGCGGTTATTATGTCCGTCCAACAGTCTTTGCTGATGTAAAACCTCATATGCGTATTTTTAAAGAAGAAATCTTTGGTCCAGTTCTCTCGATTCTTTCTTTTAGTACAGAAGAAGAAGCCGTCGCTTTAGCGAATGAGACTGAGTATGGTCTTACAAACTATATTCAATCGCAAGATCGCAACAAATGTCGTCGTATTGCGGAACAAGTACGCTCTGGTATGGTAGAAGTTAATGGACATGGATTACCCAGTGGAAGCTACTTTGGTGGTGTAAAATTTTCTGGGCGCGCTCGTGAAGGAGGACATTGGGGAATTAAAGAATTTCTCGATAGTAAAGCAATTTCGTACTGGTAAAATCTTATTAAAAACTTAATAGGAATCGTATGGTAATACAGAAAATAACGGATGAAGGTGCTCTTGGGCAACGTCTTGATCAGTGGCTCGCAAAACAATATCATGATGTGCTCTCACGTTCGCGTTTGCAAACTCTCATCCGTGAAGGCTGTCTTAAAATTGATGGTCAATTCATAAAGGAACCAAAAACAAAATTAAAACCTAACCAAATAATTGAATTGGAAATGCCGGACCTTCGTGATGCAGAACCTAGCGCTGAAGCCATTGCATTGGACATTCTTTTTGAAGATGATCATATCATTGTTATTAACAAACCAGCTGGTCTTGTTGTTCATCCTGGGAATGGAAATTGGACCGGTACATTGGTTAATGCCCTTATTTACCACTGTGGGAATAGTTTATCTGGTATAGGTGGTGTTAAACGCCCTGGTATTGTCCATCGTCTTGATAAAAATACAAGCGGTGTTATGGTTGTTGCAAAAAACGATCTAGCTCATAAAAGTCTCAGTGCTCAATTTTCTGATCATGGACGTACCTGCGCATTAGATCGACGCTACCATGCCTTGATTTGGGGAACACCTCAGCGCAATGTCTGGACAATTGATGCATCACTTGGCCGTTCGCCCCATAACCGGACAAAGCAAGCTGTCATCCATAACCAAAACCCTTATGCTCGTCATGCTGTTACACATGTTTCTCTGCTTGAAAAATATGGCTCTCATGCAGACTCAACATCTTTTGCTAGCCTTCTGGAATGTCGCTTGGAAACTGGACGCACCCATCAAATCCGTGTTCATATGACTCATATTGGGCATCCACTCATAGGCGATACAGTTTATGGAAACGCTTTTAAAACAAAATCAAACACATTCAACTCCACTATTAGAAATGCAATCGATCAATTCAACCGACATGCACTCCATGCTGCAAGTCTTACTTTTGAACATCCTTCTACCGGTAAAGTTATGTCGTTTTCCGCACCACTGCCTCAAGATATGGCTAAACTTATTAAACTTTTTAAAAAAATGAATTGAAACTTTTCCCCTTCTCAAGATTTCACAATAAAATATCTTTTTTTGAACAAAATTGAAAAATATGCTAGAGTGAGGTTATGAGGATAGTTAGCTATCTAAAATATAGAATTTGCCTTATCAGGGAATTCAAACAAAAGGAGGGTGCTATATGGCCCATATGAATTTATTATCAGTAATGACAGGTGATGGTGGTTTAAACCGTTACTTGGAAGAAGTGCGTCGTTTTCCAATGCTTGAGCCAAAAGAAGAATATATGTTAGCTCAGCGTTACCGTGAGCATAATGATCTAAAAGCTGCGCATAAGCTAGTAACCAGCCATTTGCGTCTCGTAGCTAAAATCGCGATGGGATATCGGGGCTACGGACTTCCCATTGGGGAAGTCATTTCAGAAGGCAATGTTGGACTCATGCAAGCTGTTAAACGTTTCGAACCAGAGCGGGGTTTTCGTCTTGCGACCTATGCAATATGGTGGATTAAAGCATCAATCCAAGAATATGTATTGCGCTCTTGGAGTTTGGTGAAAATGGGGACAACAGCTAATCAAAAGCGTTTGTTTTTCAACCTTCGTAAGTTAAAAAGTAAACTTCAAGCACTTGATAGTGGCGATCTCAATGCAGAACAAGTGAAAAAAATTGCAATCCAGTTGAATGTCACAGAAGATGAAGTTGTATCAATGAATCGTAGGCTTGGTGGTGACACTTCACTCAACGCACCAATTCGAACAAAAGAAGGGGAAAACAGTGAGTTGCAAGATTGGTTGGTGGATGAATCTAACGATCAAGAACAAATTTTAATTGAAAAAAGTGAATTAGAAAATCGCCGTTCCATGCTCATAAATGCCATGGACAATCTCAATGAACGCGAAAAGCGTATATTTAAAGCGCGTCGTTTAAACGATGTACCACTAACCCTAGAAGAACTCTCTGGTGAATTTAATATTAGTCGAGAACGAGTAAGACAAATTGAAATGCGTGCATTTGAAAAAGTGCAAAACTCTATCAAAGATTCTACTTTATCTCAAAGTCAAGTATAAAACCTAGAGTTAAGTATAAAGCCAATGGTTTGCACATTCTTTAAATGTGAAAATGAAAAAAAGCATGCCTTGGCTTTATACTTGTAAATCAGCCTATAGAATTCTTTAAGTTATTGATATGTAAAGCTTTATTTAATATATTTGGTATATAATTGATAAAGACGGTCGTAGAAAATTCTTCACAGTCGTTTATTTTTTTGCATCTATGTTTTATTTTTTTGACCAAGAACTGTTAACTTATCTTGTTGTGCAAGCCATTGTCCAATAACTTCATTAAAAATAGACTTACCTGTTGGTCCTTTTGCAAAGGTTAATTCACTTATACGCCCGTTTTTATCCGTTAACACCAAACGCATCCAATCTAATTCTCGCATCAATTGTAAATTTCGATCAAGAAATGGATGATTTCCACTCAATGCGACAAGAAAAAAGTCATCGTTAATCTTTGCAGCAATGGTTCTTGTTAAAGCCTGTCCAATGGATTGTTCACTTGCTTTAAAGGTTAATGCTTGAACATTGCTTATAGCTTTACCTGAAAATTTATCAGAAAGAATAAAAACAAGGTCCATAATATATGCAGCAGGAAATGACTGATCGGTATTACGACGTAAAATTAACCGTAATGATACCCCTTCATCAGGAATTGTTATATCACCTTGTATAGTTGTTTCTTCTGGAGCCCCCTTCACTTGAGACTCTTTTATAAGCGTCCAGCGAGCACTTCCCGTTGCTATCTTTTCTGCATCATAATTTGTACGTGCTTGATAGAAAACAGCTTCACCTGATTTTTCAAGCGATTGCAAATTGCTATCAACAACTGTTGAGAGTACTTCTTCATCCGAAGAATCTATCGCTTGTTTTAAACCAACATCAATTTCACTTCCATCCTCTAATAAGCGTTGTGTTAACTTTCTCTTAATTGGAAATGCCTTTGGTACTCTGTGAGAAGCTTGAAGATTTTCTTCTAAAAACTGATGATCATTTGATACAAATACACGCTCACCAACAAAAAAAATACCAACAAGTAAAACAACAAAACTAACAACAGAAACAGCACTTATCACAATACGCCTTTGCACTAACGATTTATTAGCACGACGTAAAGCCTGAGAAAAAATGTGCGAAACAATATGCGGATTATCTTCCTGCGAAGGAGAAATCTTTAACACACTGCTATTAACATGCTGAGAAGGCACATCAGTCTCCATATTAACAGGTTCTGCATCTGGTATATCTGATACACAAAGCTCAACAAATACCTTGTTATCCTTTGAACGTGTAACAAAATCTTGCTTTCTTTTTATGTTTACCTCTGACAATTCATTATTTTTTGGTAATATAGTTTTTTTTGTATATTTCTTATCTTCATTTATATTTGTGGGATTCCACCCAATAACTGAAGAAAGCCGTTTCTTTTCAACTGCTAAATATTCTCCTTCAACAGTTGCAATAGAACTTTGAAGAATCTTTCTTTGTTCATCCGCTATTGCTTGTGGTATTTTTGCTGTTACAAATTGATGTTCTAGTGTTTCGGTAGCCCGCTTATAAATCCGCTTACGCACTTGTGGTGTAATATTATTTTGTGCATTAATTGTCTTTTTTAAGATTCCAACGAAATCTACCATTTCCTCTATAATCTCTCTTAAACTGAGAAAAAATCAATAGTAAAGCCAAAAAACTTTATTTTAGCCTTCTAAATTGGTTGCCATTTAATATTGGTACAACTATTGCAATAATGTAAAATGAATATGAAAAATAAACAATGCTATTTTGCACCTTTCTTTTACGTGCTCTTAAAAACTTTTTTGTAAAAAGATACAAAAACGAACAGAGAGCATATATAGAAATCTAAAAACAATAATCAATTAACAAAGGGATCCGTAATAAGAATAGTATCTTCACGCTCTGGACTTGTGGATAATAAAGCCACTTTTGTATTAATCAGTTCTTCAATATAGCGTATATATTTAATAGCCTGCACTGGTAAATCTTCCCACCTCAATGCATGTGCTGTTTCTTCCTTCCAACCTTCTAATGTTGCATAAATAGGCTTCACCCGATCCTGAGCTCCCATGGAAGAAGGTAAATAATCAATCCTTTTACCATCAAGCTCATAACCAATACAAATTTTTATTTCATCCAAACCATCTAAAACATCAAGTTTTGTCAATGCTATACCTTGAACACCGCAAATTGTTACCATCTGACGTACTAAGACAGCATCAAACCAACCACATCGACGCTTTCGACCCGTTACAACACCAAATTCATGTCCACGCACTCCTAGAAATTCACCAATATCATTTATCTGCTCTGTCGGGAACGGCCCTTCTCCAACGCGTGTAGTATAAGCTTTTGCAATACCCAAAACATAATGAATTGCATCAGGTCCCATCCCCGAACCTGTACATGCTTGCCCAGCAACTGTATTAGATGACGTTACATAAGGATAAGTTCCAAAATCATTATCTAATAAAGCACCTTGCGCACCTTCAAAAAGAATGTGTTTCCCTCCTCGATAACCTTCATCTAAAAGACGCCACGTACAATCCATAAAGGGCAAAATTTTATCCGCAACTTGCATCAATTCATCATAAAGTGCTCGAGAATCAATCTCTGAAACACCCATCCCACGACGCAAAGCATTATGATGCCTCAAAAGCCGCTCAATCTTAGCCATAAGTGTATCTTTTTCTGCTAAATCCATCACTCGGATAGCACGACGTCCCACCTTATCTTCATAAGCCGGTCCAATACCGCGCTTTGTTGTACCAATCTTTAAACCAGATAAACCGCTTTCTCGAATTGCATCAAGATCACGATGCAAAGAAAGAATCAAAGGAGCATTTTCAGCAATACGCAAAATTTCTGGTGTGATTTTTACACCCTGATTACATAGTTTTTTTACTTCTGCAACAAAATGATGAGGGTCAACAACAACACCATTACCAATAATTGATAACTTGCCACGCACTAAACCAGACGGTAAAAGTGATAATTTATAACTGACTCCATCAACAACCAATGTGTGGCCAGCATTATGCCCCCCCTGATATCTCACCACGATATCTGCTCGCTCAGACAACCAATCTACAATTTTACCTTTGCCTTCATCACCCCATTGTGTACCGACAACAACTACATTGGCCATAACTTTCTCCGTCGTGTTTGGTCAAAAAAACCAGCATTCAAAAACAAACTCTTCTTTATAACGAAACCTTAAAGCAAGTGCGACTCCTCATTTCAGATTTTTCTCAATCTTCAAGTGATTAAATTTTCAAATTTATGATAATAAAGATAAGCAAATACCCAAATATTTTAAATCTGTCATTTTCGCTACAAAAAGTAAAAACATTAGAGATTTTAATTTGTGCGTATCCAACACCTGACAAAGCATTCATTCCCCGTCTTAATCTTTTACAATTCATGTAATATTTAGAGGCTGTTTATCTGATACAAGAATACGAAAGATCATCATAATCTCTCGTATCCTTTTTTGTTTAAAAACACGTTGTGAAAATCACCAGTAATTATTTAAAGCTGTGCTTTTTCAACTTGGAACGCCCACTCAAGCCATTGTGTTAAAATTTCAAGATCGGAAGCCTCAATTGTTATACCCGCCCAAATTCGAAGCCCAGGAGGAGCATCGCGATACGAACCGATATCATAAGCAACCCCTTCCTCATCAAGACGCTTCACAACCGCTTTTATAAAAGATACTCGCCTTTCCGTATCCAAAGCAGTAATCACTGGATCCACAATATCTAAACAAATAGCGGTGTTAGAACGCACTTCAGGATCTTTTGCCAAATATTCTAACCATGGCGTTTTGCGAACAAAAGCATCAAGTACAGAAAAATTTTTTTCAACCCGTGCTCTTAATGCCGCTGCACCTCCTAGAGATTTTGCCCACTTCAACCCATCAAGGAAATCCTCAACACAAAGCATAGAAGGTGTATTGATGATCTTTCCTTTAAAAATATCTTCGTTCAATTTTCCATTTTTTGTCATATAGAAAAGTTGGGGCATAGGCCAAGCTGGAACATGATTCTCAAGCCTCTCAACAGCACGAGGACTTAAAATCACCATACCATGTGCAGCCTCGCCTCCCAAAACTTTCTGCCATGAAAAAGTAACAACATCTAATTTTGAAAAATCAAGATATTGCGCAAAAGCTGCCGATGTTGCATCACAAATGGTCAATCCAGCCCGCTTATGCGGAATGAAATCCGCATTAGGAATACGCACACCAGAAGTTGTCCCATTCCATGTAAAAACAACATCCCGATCAAAGTCAAGTTGTGTTAAATCTGGTATTTCACCATAAGGAGCTTCAAAACGACGCACATCAGAAAGCTTTAATTGCTCGACAACATCTTTATTCCACCCAAACCCAAAACTTTCCCACGCTGCCATATCAATGCCACGCTCACCTAATAGAGACCATAGAGCAGCCTCAACAGCACCGGTATCTGATCCTGGCATAATTCCTATACGATGATCAGAAGGAACCTCAAGAATCTCACGGGTTAAATTAACAACTTCAGCAAGTTTTAATTCTGCTTCTCTAGATCTATGTGAACGCCCAACTAATGCATTTTTAAGAACATCAAGAGTCCAACCAGGCCGTTTGCTACAAGGACCTGAAGAAAAATTAGTATTATTGGGACGATTACTTGGTTTTTGTAACATTATCATTATTTCTCCCCTTTTAGATGTTTCTCTTTCTTTATAAAGAAAAACAAATTATTATAAAGACTAATCAATAATCTTTTTAGAAAAAAGTCAAAAATGTTGTCTATTATTTCGTATGCTTAAAATTTAGGGAAACTTTATAAAAAAATCTTTCTTAATCATTCTTCTCGATTGATTCTTTTAATTTTTTTCGTATTACCACCACGATAAGACAGCATTCTAATAACAATACACTAAAGTGTCCAATATACCTATCAAATTTATTTTATGATAAAGATTCATTGATAACGCTCTAGAATAGGGAGATAAACTTATTAAAAAATCAATTATTTTTCTTTTGATGACTGGACAGAGAAAATTTTAATGTTATAACCGCAAACGCTTTATATTTTTTATGAAGCATGCCCAGATAGCTCAGTTGGTAGAGCAGCGGACTGAAAATCCGCGTGTCCGTGGTTCGAATCCGCGTCTGGGCACCACTTTTTGTTTTTAGCATATTGAAATATATAGATTTTTTCTTTAAATAACCATTTTCAGACCACCTTTTAGACCACCTTCTACAGCTTATATAATTTTATCTAATTTGTTCTTATTTGCTCCTTATTTTTCTTTGGAATGAAGGCTAAGATCTCTTTTTTTCTCCACCTCACTGCTCTCCCTAGCTTATATGGCTCCGGAAACAACCCCTGAAGCACCCAATTGCGAATCGTTGTTGTGGATACACTAAAAAGCTGTGCACACTCACGTGTCGTTACATATCTATCTCCATCATCAAATATCATCTCATTACCTTTCTCTTTTTTATGTTACTTAATCCCCTCCTCGTCCTATAGGACGAGGAGATGAAATCAATTGTTTAAAACTAAGCCGCTTTCGTGACAGGCTTCTGCAAACTCGGATCATAAGCTCGCAACAAAGAATCCATTCTATGGGGCAGCTCTGAATCTCCAAAATCCGTTAAAACTGCTAGAATCTTTGTAATATTTGGAATTTCATCTTGAAGTTTTAAAATCAAAGCTTTTTCTACTATGCTCATGATGTCAACCAAGTCACTACAGTCTTTGTCATCTACGTATTCACAATTGACAAACTGAGACAACGCTATCCACAAATCACATAAAAAGTCGATACTGGTATTCATTGCACACCCCCAAAGATTTGTTCTCTCAAACAAGCCAATCCTCTGGATGTAATTTTTGTTGAAGGGAGTACCTTTTCTGTACCATCTGGTCTTTGGATAGTGATAGCAGGACAGTCCATGAAACCTTTTTTGATTTTATCCTGATAAGGTAACAGAGGCGCCCCTGGAGCCCGTCGATACACCCAATCATGTTTACGCAAGTAATTGGTTAAGTCCTTTGGGCGCACCTCCAACATCTTCGCTGCTTCGATAAGACCGAATAAACCATCAGAGCGTTTTAAACCTTCCAAAGCTTCTGCTTTAGGCTTGAGTGTACTCACCTCATTTCTTAAGTCTTCTAATTGATTGATACTCTCTAAAAGGAGCTGTTTAATCGTAAGAGGATTTTCCAAAGCATTGGCAAGATTTATTTGTGGTGTTGCTACTTGTCTTTCCAATTCTTGCCAGCGGTCAATAATCTTTGCTCGTAAAGCAGTGCTGTAACCCGAAACAAGAATTAAACACTCACGTTTGGGAAGATTGTAGCAAGGAAGAGTACGACCTGTTGAATCTCTGTAGAATCCTGCAAATTCACTCAGCTCAATTTTGAGCTCAGTGAGTATTTGCCGAATATCCCGCATAACATTCCGATGTTCTTTACCACATAATTCTGCAATTTCACGACTCGACATAGTCTGAGTGGTAGCACTATTAGCAGTGCTTTCTTTAATTTCTATAAGTGTGTTCACTGTGAACTCCTTGGTAATAGAGGTTTTCTATTGACACTCTAAAAGAGTGCCGGGTGCTAGAAAACACGGTACCAAGTCCGTCGTCACACCTTTCCCGTGAGGGTATTGTATAGTGTAACTACACCCGACAAGACCGTTATATGCTACAGCATATAATGAGTCAAAATCTTTAATGTTCAGAAGACTGATTATTTCGGCAACCAATCCGCTTGGTATTTTAAGGTGTTTTCTAGGCACCTGATTCGACAATAGACATACTGATAGTATTTTGTCAAATAAAAAATTAAAAAATCGGCGCTTATAAACTATATCGATTTTATCAGTAAATTCGTATTTCTTTTCCATGATTGTTTCTCTTAATGCATGCTTTGTCGTTTAAGTTCTTGAGACAACACACCAATTCCTTTTGCTGTGATTTTTGCGCAAGGAATGACCTTTTCTATTCCACTTGCGGTTTGAAATGTGATGGTTGGACAATCCATAAGTTTCTTTTGGATTTTGTCTTGATAAGGAAGCAAATTTCCACCTGCTGCTCGTCTGTAAACCCAACCTTTTTGCTGTAAGAAGAGAATGAACTGTTTTGGTTGCATCTCGAGTATTTTAGCGGCTTCTGTAAGACCGAAGAGTCCATCATGGCGCTGTAAGCTTTCAAGAGCCATTACCTTTGGTTTTAAATTTGCAATAATATTATCTTTTTGTTCATTTTCATTTTTGAGATACGTTAAAACACCAAGCATAACTTGAGGACTTGAGTAGTCGATTTGTGGTATTTCTGCTTGCTTTTCTAATTCTTGCCAACGGTCTATAATCCTAGCACGTAATGTCATGCTGTAACCAGAAACTAAAATGAGGCATTCGCGTTTAGGGAGGTTGTAACAGTTTTGGGGCTTACCCTGTTTATCTAAATAGGTGGATCCAAATTTGGATTGACCCCCTTCAGGATATAATTCTCCTAACATTTGTCGAATATCACGCATAATATGCGCATGTTGCTTACCGCATAACTCTGCAATTTCACGACTAGACATCGTTTGAACTGTTGTGTTTTGAAAATTTCTTTCAGATGTTGTGATAAAATTATGCATGCTTCACTCCATTCGTTGTGACAACATTGTCATTGTGCTTGATTTGCTGTCTTAGATGTCTTAAGAAATCTTCTAATGTTTCAGGATTTGAATAATCGATTTTTGAATTTACTTTTTTTTCGCATTTCAGAAAATATTCACGCACTTGTTTACCTTTGAGACCAGGTTCACAAATGGCAATGTGTTTTGCTGTGTCTAAAGTGAGAGCATAATCTTTAAAAGGATTTCCACGTGAGGAGTTTGATAATTCTTTAGTAGAAAGTACAAAGTCGACATCTTCTCTAAAGCTAAGTTCTTTAATACAGTTTGTTATCCACTTTCTAAACTCGGTTTTTACCTCTAAAAAGGTATATAAATCACGAGCGCTAATAGTTTGAACCTTTTGATGCTGAATAATATTGTATTGAGTAGCAAGAAGCTTTTCCATTACGAACCTCATGTTGATGGGATTGATGAATGAAAGGGGGCGCTTTTAAAAGCGCCCTTTAGAATTTTTAAAGCACATCACAAGGACGCAAACGGTGTTGTTGTTCATAAGTACCGTAAATCTCATCATTATATTTTTCGTCTGCGATTTCGTCTAAAAGTTCTTGGTAAGCATCACTTTCGCGTACAAAGTCATGAACTTTACTCTCATCATGGAGATGTTCGATATTTTCTTTTATATATACTTCTGCAATTTCTTCAGAGATATCTTCACAATTATTCTCAGAAGGATTGATGCGAAAGATTTGGATTGCATCATCTGCCTCGTCAATAATTTTTAGAACTTGGCTTTCATCCAGTGGTCCCGACCGACCAATGTTTTGATCATCATCATAGACAACTAATAAGATTTCATCAGAATTTATAAGAATTGGATTTTCCATAATTTCTCCTCCCTAACGCCTCTTGGCGATTGTTTGTGCGTGGTTTATGGATATATTAGTACAATATGAATGAAATACAGTCAAGTACAAAGTGTACTATTTTTTCAAAAAAATAAAAAATGACGAATCATCGACTAATTTAAGAATCAATAAGCATGCAGTTTATTGTAGAATCAATAATCTGCTATGACTTGCTGATGGCATCTAATTGATAACTTAAATAGAGAATCTTAATTGTACTTACATGTCAAGAATAGTGCGTCGTACACGACCTATTATAGAAATGGCACCTTCAAGTTTTGGAGCTTTTATTGTTTTATCGTACGAAGCAGGCTGAAAAGGAGGATTATCATTTGGTCTATATCGCTTATATGTAGCTTGCCCAGTTTCATCTGCAATTACATAGCAGGCATTAGGTACAAGCTTTTTGTCTCGCATATTTACAAGTATTATGGAATCTGGAGGACTAATTTTATTCATGGATGCACCATCTACACGCAATGCAATCCATTCACCGGCAGGAAGATTAACAGCTTCTGTCATAGGATAATCTGAAAAATCCATTCTCCCATCTTGCTCGCTTAACTCTCCAGCACTAATCCATGAAATAAGAGGAATACTTATATTAAGACTAGGATTTTCTTGAGGAGATTCACCATATAAAATCCATCCCGGATCGACGTTAAATACTTGTCCATAGAGTTCGGCTTTTTGTCGAGAAACAGGACGATTTCCATTTTCATGACTAATTAGAGTATTTTGATTAAGAGCTGATATAGCGCGCGCAGCCTCGCTCGGTGTTGCATACCCAGCATTTTTACGCGCTATTTTAAGTCTATCTTTTGGCAAATAACTCATTCGTACATTATCCACTATTTTTTTCATTCATTGTGTACGATTTTATCTTGATTTAAAATTGTACGTAATGTACTATTTTGATCATGGTTAATAATTTTTATGTCAAAAATTTGATTGAGTCTTGGGGATCTATAGGTCAATTTGCGAAGGAAATCGGTTGTAGCTATGAAGCTGCACGTAAAATGCGCGATCGCAATAGTATTTCTCCAAAATATTGGAACATAATTATCCAATTGTCTGAATCCAAAGGTCCACCTTGGGTTACACTAGATTGGTTTCTTCATATGTATGAGAATAAATCTCATGGTGTTTCTCTTTTAATAACAGAACAAGGAAAAAGTACGATTTCTTTAACGGAGAAATTTACAACATCGGATGGGGCAATTCGTATGAATAATTCTACAGATAACAACAAACACCCACAGCATCATTCACACTCTTAAAGAAGAAAGATCATGAGAAACGGAATATTAAAGAAACTCTACACACAGTTTTGTAGATTAATAGGTTGTAATATGAAAATTGAGAATGGAGATAAGTTTGTGAAAGAATTTATACAAATACCGGATCGTGATTGTAGCATAGAAGATCTTATAAAACGACATAGAACTCATACAAAAATTCTTGCAAAACAAGAAGAATGGCATAAGTCACAATTTGATAGTTGGATGAGATGGCATGAAGCAACTCTTGCAGAGCGAGATAAGTCAATTGAACAACAGCAAGTAGTACTTGAAAACCTATCCTCTTTAATTAAGCAAAAAAATGAAACGCTATACAGCCAAAGGCTAAAGTTAGCTTCACAGATGAAAGTTATTGATGAATTAAACAATAAAATCATTGAGTTAATCAACAAAAAAGAAGAACCAAGATTGATCGATTTTATTTTTGCAGGAGAATGCTTTTAATTTTGGCATCAAAAAAACCACAAATGAGGATTATCAGCCAAAAAGGAATATTCAGGGCCAAATTCGTCATATGTATCTTTTGAGCGTGGATATGAGGCCCAAAAATGAACAGTGAATGTTTCCTCTGGGTTAACAATCGAAGTGTGGTCAAGTGTAAAATTTGCAATGTTGCGGGAATTAGGCTTACGGCAGCTAATTATGAAATCTAAAAAAGTGTAGCATTTAGCACGTATAATAAAAAAATTCAAAGCGAACTCTGATGAAGCATTTGATTTTATATTTTGGGGACATAACGCAATGAGTTTTGGAGTTGTTCTTTTAATGACGAGGTGTTCACCTGAAGTTTTAGATGGCCATCTAACGAAAGGGCAAGCATTTTTAACAAACTTAAAGGGACTTTTTTTCGATATGCGTATATTCCTTATCATTATATCTTCTCTAGTAAGATTTTTAATGCACAATTTCACCCTAACGCGTGAAGTGCCTTCATATTTTTGTGGGAAGAATACTGCCTTCAATTTCAAATATGGTCCCAAATCCCGTGCTTTTTTATCTTCTAATAGAATAGCTGTCTGGGTTTCTGATGCTATAGTTTGTCGTTGGAAGATTTTAAGTTGTTTTTTTAAGCTTCGTTGTTGTACAAAAAGTGTCACCATTCCAGTAACTATCGTAGCAATGATAGGAGCAATCGTAAGATTATCACTTATCCAGTGCAGCAAAAATACAGCACTATCATTTATCCGGTGCAATAAAAATACAACCTTATCAACTACCCATTCTTGCATCATAACTCCCCCCAATTTTTTAGAATCGCTGGGAGGATACTTTTTCATAAACATTTTTTCAAGACAAGCAATCACAACACGCTCTGTCATAGCACACATATAAATACGTAGAGCCTTAAGGGGGGATTATGATCACTAACGCACAAACCATTTTATGTCTTGATCTAGGGACTAAGACAGGCTGGGCGATACGTGGTGCGGATGGTCATATAACAAGCGATACAGAAGATTTTCAATCACGCCGTTTTGAAGGCGGTGGTATGCGTTATTTACGCTTTAAACGGTGGCTTACTGAACTAAAGAGATCTGTTGATGAAATTGATGCGGTGTATTTTGAAGAGGTGCGCCGGCATGTGGGTACAGATGCTTCTCATATTTATGGGGGCTTTCTAGCAACCTTAACAGCGTGATGTGAACATCATCAGATACCATATGAAGGCATTCCTGTTGGCACAATTAAGAAGGCGACGACAGGAAAAGGCAACGCCTCAAAAGAAGAAATGATTAAGGCGGTATGTGCAAAAGGACATGTACCTAAAGACGACAACGAAGCAGATGCTTTAGCAATTTTATATTTGATGAAAGAAGGGGATATACATGTCCAGTAAAATACCATGGACGAGACTGTTTGCCGATAAATGGGCGGTGGTCGTCGATTATTTACCTCCTGTAGAAGGTAATATCTATATGAGATTGCGATTTCGCATGCTTCGTACTGGTGAACCTCTTTTTTATAATATTAAAGTTTTAGCTCATTACACTGGTTATTCAGTAAAGAAATTTGAGACAGCATTGAATGTTTTGCTAGAAGAGGGATACATCATTCGTTTAGAAGATGGTCGTTTGTGGAGTTCACAAGTTGAGGAGGAACTCAATAACTTCAATGAAGATCTAAATAATAATAAAGAACAGGAGGGGAAATATGTCAACTAAGTTAACTTGGGTTCGTTGTTTTCCTTCTGATTGGGTATCTGATGCTAGTGGAATGACGTCGCATCAAATATCGACTTATATGATGTTGATATTGCTTAATGTATAAGAAGAGACAGCCAATTCTTGAGAATGCCTCTATATTAGCACGCATTTCTGGTTGTTCAGTAAAAGCTTTTAATAAAGCGCTAGATTTTTTATTGAGTGATGAGAAACTGATACGTTTAGAAGACGGTCGTTTATGGAGTTTACAGGTTGAAGAGGAACTCAACAACTCTAATGAGAATTTGAATAAGTTTTCAGAGAGAGCGCAGAAGGCAGCGAAGGCAAGATGGGATAAACATACAAATGATGCTTGTGATATTAAGCATGATGCTAACAGCATGCTTAAGGATGCTAAGCATGATGCTTGTGATGCTATAACAAACAATACAAACATATATAATAAAAAAACTAAAACTATCGTTTTAGCAAAAAAAGAAATTGGTTCTGAAAGTTTAGCAACAATCGATTTGGTTGACGAACCAACAGAGGTTGCTGCTGTTGAGACCACATCAGAGCAAATCGCAACCTCATCAGACAACCAACCTCCCATTCACGAGCAAGAGAACGTTCCCAAAAAAGCAAAACGAGCGCAAGCTAATCGCGGTTGTCGATTGCCAGAGGATTTCAAACCTAATTTGCAATACGCAATCGATCAAGGATTAACGCATGATGAGGCGCTGTTAGAAACCGAACGGTTCACAAATTACTGGATAGCAAACCCAGGTAAAAATGCAAACAAACGAGATTGGCAAAGGACTTGGTACAATTGGGTCACAAGCCCTATCGGAACGCTAGCAAAGAAAAAAGCAAGATTAGAACAGGAAAAACGGTTAGGTGGTTATCATGGAAAATTCACTCAGAAAACTTTCACAGAACAGCTTGCAGAAGGCTTCAACGAACTCAGAGATCATCTCTCATCTGGAGAAGATTATGGAAATGATCAGTCCGGGGTATCCATTGACGCTGAAAGCTGGGAATACATTGACGAAACAGGAGGAAGAGCAAACCTTAGATGCTTGCAATCGTCTACAAGCGTTGCTCTCTGTGAAAGCTTCAGTTAAGCAAATTGGGCAAGCTTCTTTCCTACTCTCAAGCATGAGAGTCCCTGCGAACACAGATTCCAAAGCTGTTGTCCTATCCTATAGCATGATGCTGGAACGGATTTCAGCATATGCTCTGAAAAAGGGCGTCGAAGATATCGTAACTGGTCAAGCAATTGGGATATCAAAAACATTTATGCCAACTTGTGGAGAGCTTTTAACTTATTGCCAGACACTAGAAAATACCCTTCTTTCAAAAGCCGAAAGTGTACGTAGAGCAATTGAAAACACACGTGAGAAAGCACTCAAAGAAAAAACAACAAAAGAGCATTTTCGACCACTAACGCTTGTTCACAAGCAAGAGCTTGAAGAAACTTTAAATGGTCTTGGGGGAGCAGTGAAAAACATTGCAAGTTAGCAAAATAGTGAAAAGTGCTGATCATTTTGGGATTGGATATGTATTTAAATCGATAAAAAGGCACCTTACAAAGCGATTTAAAGATTTTACGATTAAAACATATCCGCAATATAAAACGCTCTGTACGGTCAAATTTTAGGTAAATAGACCAATTGGTAAAATTATGGACTAAAAACATGAAAATATTAAAAGACCTGTTCTTAAAAAAGCGTAAACAGCCAATGCAAAAAGAGTTTGTTGCAACAGCTGTTGGTTATGTTCCTTGGGGGGATGGAGCAGAGGAGTATTTTTACAACCTCTACGAATATGAAGACGGTACAAGAGAGTGTGAAAAGTTTGATGGCGGACAGTATTATACCACACCAGAAAATGCGGATTTTAGTACCAAAGCGCAGGTGAAAGCATGGGTTTACGGTGGTGCTATTCCGAAAAGCATTCTCAATTACGAACCTCTTATAGATGAGATCAACAGAGAGATCAAAAAATTATCGAAAACCGCAGGAAATAAATATGTTTACAGATAAACAGCTAAGAGCCTTGTTTGGCATTATAACTTTTATATTTTTATGTTTTTTAGGAATTAAAAAAAAATCCCTACTTTATTCAAAGTATTTTGACATTCGCATCTGTTTCTTTGGTAATAGTCACAGCGGTTTTTGCAATTTTATGCAATTCTCATATTCCTTTTGAGTTGCAGAACAATCCAAAATACAAACGCGGGAATACAACAGGTTGGAAGACATTAACACGTGATTTACAACAGTATATGCACAGACTTTTAAAGCTAATAAGTTTAGCGCTTATCGTTTTAATTTTTCCAAATAGTTATAAAGAAACTGTTTCTTTACCTTTCATTTCTAAGTATGTGGAGTACAAGCTTTCTTTTCCATTGGATACCGTACTTTGGTACTCAGATATTGCTCTTTGGTATTCTTTTTTAGTCTGTGTATTTTTCCTTATGTTACGTACACGCAGTTTAATAAATATATCTATTTACACACTACAGTGCTCCGTTAAAAAGCTATAGTAAAATTTCCGATTTTATAAAACTGTTCAGATTACGTTGTCTCTTCTCAACGTTCGATAAAATCAACAAGAGCATAAAAAACTATCGTGGGCTGCTTGATTTTAAAGAACATGACCTCTAGGTGTGAAGAAAGATGGACTAAGTATTTTTAAAGATGCCCTACTTGCTCTAGAGGTGAAATATGTGGGATTGGGCTGTTATGCCGAGCTTGCCACAAATCATGCTTTTGTTGCAATTTAAGCCAGAATTCCGCATCATTTAAACCCGCTTTTTCTAACCGTAAAGCTAAGTTAATACTAATCGCCGCATGGCAGTTTAAGACGCGGGATAAAGTTAAACGTGCAACGCCAAGACGATTTGCAGCTTCTGTTACTGTTAACCCTAATTCATCAAGCAATTCTTCTTTCAAAATGCCGCCAGGGTGTGGAGGATTGTACATCATAATAACACCTCAAAACTCAATGGTAATCTTGATAATCAACCAGTTCAACGTCTGTCCCAATGAAACGAAAGGTAACACGCCAATTTCCATTGACACGCATTGACCAGTAACCTTTTAAATCGCCCGTAAGCGCATGTAGACGATACGATTTAAGAGTAACTTGTTCAGGCGCGGATATTGTATCTAAAATTACTAAAATGTTTGCTAATTTTTTAGCATGCGCGGGTTGTATGCCTTTGCAGACTCCTCTTTCAAAGAATAATTTCAACCCTTTATGCTTAAAACTAACGATTGCCATATATACCCTCTTGATACTTGATACTATACACCATGCATTTATGTCAATTGATTATTTATCAAAGAGCATATTAAACATAATTTTATATGTTAATAATTAATAATATATCATTGAAATAATTGAAAAAATAATAAAATTACGCTAAGATTTTTTACATATTTAAATACAAATTTAAGGTAAGAAAAAACATGCTAAACAAAGTGACATTAATCGGACGCCTTGGTGCTAATCCCGAAAGCAAAACAATGAATTCTGGAGCAGAAATAGTCAATTTTAGTATAGCGACTTCTGAGAGCTATACAGATAAAAAAACCAATCAAAAAGTAGAGAAAACAGAATGGCATTCAGTTGTGATTTTTAATCCACATTTAGCAAAAATTGCACTTCAGTATCTAAACAAAGGTTCAAAAGTTTACGTAGAAGGAAAATTACAAACGCGCAAATGGCAAAATAAAAATGGGCATGACCGTTACACAACAGAGATTGTTTTACCACAATTCAAAGGCGAGTTGTATTTGCTTGATGCGAAGAAAGAGCAATCAGCATCCCCTACCCCTTCACCCATTACTTCTCAAAATTATGCTATCGCTTCAGGTGCTCAAGATTATAGAACAGCTCTTAACAATAGCGTCCCATTCTGATTGAAAAAATATGGCTAAAAGAAAAAAACATGCAAAACGTGGTCGTCCTCGAATTAAAGGATGTATCAGAGAACCAAATGGTCGTATCTCACGGACAAAAATGCCTCATGATCCCATTGATAAGTTGGCAATAGAAATACGGGCCAAACGTTTTGGCTTGACCATAGAAGAAGCAAAAAATCCGCTTTCTGCTACTTATATCGGACGGCTTTATCTGCAAGGTGTGATTAATCAAGATCAGTATGATGCTGCACAAAAATATCTTGAAGTGAGAAATGATTATCTCTGTGCAAAAACATTGCCTAGTGCAATTTATGATAAAATGCCCTCATCTTCTAATGAAGAAGCTAGAAAAAAATGGGTTGAATTTGCAACAAAACAATTTTTGAATATGCAAGAGGTAATAAAAGAAACACAACACCTTTACAGACAGCATAATTTTTATGCTGCGCTACAGTATCTTGTTAGTGAAGATCAAGAATTACCGTACCTTGTACCTTCATTGCGAATAGTCCTTAACGCTCTCCAGAAATATTTTAACCAAAAAAATAAATGCTAAATGTTTTACTAGTATATTTATAAAAGCATCAGAAGCTCTTGAAATAGCTTTTAAAATGTTATATTTTTATATAATATTTTAGAGAGGTTGTTTTTATGCATACAACGAAATTACGTAAAGTTGGAGGGTCAGTGATGCTTTCTATACCACCTTCACTGCTTGATGTCCTTCATCTTACTGAAAATGCGCAAGTTGGTTTGACTATTGATAATGGACAATTAGTTGTGAAACCACAAACATTTCCTAATTATACTCTTGATGAATTGTTAGCCCAATGTAATCCGTCAGATGATTTTGTAGATGAGGATATAGAATGGTTTGATGCTAAACCTGTTGGTAAAGAGCTGTTGTGATGAAGCGAGGCGAAATTTGGCTAGTATCTCTTGATCCATCTTCGGGTTATGAACAAAAAGGAACGCGTCCTGTATTAATTGTATCACCGGAAGCGTTTAATCGTGTAACGAAAACACCTATTGTCTTGCCTATTACAAGCGGAGGAAATTTTGCTAGAACAGCAGGCTTTGCTGTCTCATTAATGGGAGTGGGATTACATACAACGGGCATAATACGTTGTGACCAACCACGTGCTCTTGATATTGGAGTGCGTCAGGGAAAGAAAATGGAAGCAGTTCCCCCCATGATTATGAACGAAGTCCTTGCTAAGCTAGCAACATTTCTTACGTAGTTGGTTCAAATCTTTATCTCGTGCCGTAAAACATCGTTCTTTGAAACGAGGCAAAAAGCCAAGTAAAAGATTCATTTAAATGGGATTATTATTGCATCTCTTGTTTATCTGAATACTAAGTCTAGATTTTTAGAAACAAAAAATGTACAAAATATAGATTTTTTCTCTTGACAATGTGTAAAAATTTTTATTTAATGGCTGTGCTGTCTCTAGGTGTGTTGTGTCTAAAATTCAAAAATATCCCCTAAAGTTTGGTAAAATCTTAAGCTTTCAAAAAGGATTAAGTTGCTGTTTTTATTGTTAAAACAGACTAATCTATTTTGCACATATCAAAAGCCATTCAGTAACCAATGATGTCATTAATTCATTGCCTCAAAAGGAGCGAAGATGAAAGCAATCATCACCAAGCCAA
>NZ_JBHIRL010000006.1:0-122528 GCF_042197145.1 Bartonella sp. AA56HLJMS
CGTCCGCCTTCTATGCTATCTGTCACCGCTGTGGAGGTCTGAACAGAGGCTTCTGTTTTCTCAGTTTTAAAGCCCACGGTTACACTGCCAGATGCGCCAGCCAGATTGGCAAGAGCATCCTTGGTGGAGCCCCCCACCCCTCCTAATGAGCTACTCAGTCCTTTGGTTGTGTTCCCCTTTTCCCCCGTATTGCCAGTCAGCCAATTAATAAAGTTCTCTCCTTTATTAAAGAGGTGATTGATTTTCATGCCGGTCAGTATGCCATTAATAACGGTGTTATTGCCATCCTTATTGTTCATACGGTCCGCTGAATCTTTTAAGCCTTGTACCGTGCCAAGGACACCGATATCAACGGAAGTTGTCACACCAGCAAAAGACTTTTCATGCTTTTCTTTTGCGTTAGAGGTATCATAGCTTTCTGATAGGGTGATATTATTGCCAGCATCCATGTTGACATCACGATCCGCCGAAACAATGGCTGCTTGTAAATTCACATCATTGTCAGCAGTAATCTGCACATCTTGGCGTGCCGTGATGTGTGATTGTGTGGAAGTGGTTTCCCATTGATCGCCCGTATCTTTGGCGCTTGCAATTCCAACACCTACAGAAGCACCGCTGTTGCTCTTTTCAAACTGAATGCCAAAGCCTGTACGTTCTTCCTTTGAGCTTGAGGAATGGCTATTATGACCAACAAGCACATTCACATCATGCGCTGCGGTAAGATTAACATTTTCCCCTGCAAGATCAGAGCCAACAATTTTCACATCTTTTTTCTTGGCAGTGATGGTGATCGTACCATCCGCATTGAGAGAAGAACCTTGATGCTCAAAACTCTCTTCATTTTCTGTCTTTCCCTCACTCCCGTATATCGACACAAAGCCCTTGCCTGATCCCACACCAAAACCTGTTTCATGCTCCTCTGAATGGCTTTTATGATGATCTGTCATGCCATCAATCGTCACACTTTCTCCGCTCACATTGATATCTTGACCGGAAAGCAGATGAGAAGCAGAAATCTTGGCTTCTCCTTGTGCGTCTAACACGATGTTGCCCGTTGCCCCAAGGATAGAGGAGACCGTTGTGGTATGCGATTGAGATGTATCGGACGATTTCTCATGCAAAAAGCCACTTGATGACGATTGTGCTTGCTGGTCCAAGTGTTCTTGGGCACCTTTGATAGTAATCTTTCCCCCAGAGTGAATAGTAATATCCGCTTGTTTCTGTTCTCCTGGTGCTTTCTCTCCTGACGTTTCCTCTGCCTTACCGGCTATGAGCGTCGAGGCTACAACTTCCGTGTTGTTTCCGGAATCAATGGCAATGCCTTCACCCCCTGTTATGCTTGACCCCACAACTTGGCTCACATCCATCTTGTTATGCTCAGATTTGCTGCTACTAAACACCCCACCCTCTTTGTGATACGACATCTCATAATGTAAGCTATCCTCTGCATTATTGATCAGGACATCGTTGCTGGCTTTCAGCCCTACCTTGCCATCAGCCGCAATGGAACTGCCTGTGATGCTAAGATCATGCGGTTTGCCATCCTGCCCTGCAATGACAGTGGTGTCACCTCCCGATTTTATCGAAGAGCCAACGGCATGAGAGGCTTGCATGTCCACTTTCGTGTTTTTGGTGCGAAGATGATACTCCATCTCATCGTTTCTTACCCCTATTGTTACCTCCCCTTGGGCGCCAAGAGCAACATTACCCTTGGCATCTATATCGGAAGCAGCCATATGGATATCTTTTCCAGAGAGAACAGTGGTCTCTTTTCCAGAACTTAAATGAGAGCCATTGTGCAAGGCAACATGAGATGTTTCACTCCCATTCTGATTGTCCATACTGTTGCGTGTGGCATCAATCGAAACATTCCTCTCAGCTTGCAAGAGAAGTTTATCCTTTGTTTGAACATCAGAGCCTAAAATATTCAAATCTTTTCCAAAGACATAAGTGAGATTGATGTACTTTGAAAAATATTTATTTAAAAAAAATGTGTGAATACACAACAACAAGTATATTCCGTTTAGGGCGTTCTGTTTTGCATGAGGAGTATGATCCCATTAAAAATGAAGAGATTAAGAGGAATAAAATAGAGAGATAATAAAATAAAGGCCCCGTTAAACGAGGCCTTAGTATTTTTTGTGCTGATAATTTCATTTTTACGAAATTAGAATTTGTAAGCGACACCTACACGGAAGTCATTGGTTTTGTAGTTGAATTCACGTGTATCGTTGGCGAATTTCTTTTTACCAAAATCGGAGTAACGGTATTCAGCACGTAAAAGAACGTTGTCTGTCATTGCAAAGTCAACTCCACCACCAATAGTGAAACCAAGCATTGTCTTCGTGTCATCAGCCCAAGTGCCACCAGTCAAATCTATGGCTTGCTTAGCCCCTGCCTCTGGCACTTTTCCATCCCCGTCAGCTTTCTGCTCAACTTTAGCTCTCTCTCCTTTTCCTGCAACGGATTGAATGCCCTGCACCTGCGCATAGGCAATACCACCAGCAACATAAGGCATAATACGGTCAACAGCAGCAAAACCGATACGGACACGTGTCGCACCAGACCATTTTTCTTTGTAACTGTGCGTTTCTGTTACCTTGTCACCGTTTTCAAACCGTTGCTGACCTTTTAATTCAACCTTAGCTTTTTCAAGGGCATCATTAAAATTTGCTGCATCTTTTTCAGTAAGAGTCAATTCACGGGCTTTTTTTGATTCTTCACGGTCTGCCCAAACTGCATCGGTTTCAACACCGAGAACGAGACCATTTCCGAGGTCTACGTTAGATCCGGCATAAATGCCACCCATGAAACCAGAAGGACTAGGTGTGTTATCTTTTTTGAAAAGTTCTTTGTCTGCTCCTGGAATAGTTACTTTAGTTTTACTCGAAAAGTTGCCAACTTGACCACCAAGATAAAAACCTGTCCAAGAAAACGAAGGGGCTGCTGCGATAACTGCTGGGGCTGTTTCACGAGAGATGATAATATCAGCAGCTTGTGCTGCAGAAACTGAAATTAAAGCGGCAATAGAAGTTGCTATTAAAGATTTTGTATTCATAATTTTGCTCCTAAATTAACTATAAAACGACCTTACAAGATTATAAATAGAAAAGCTGTAGTAAAAATGTCACAATCACACAAATAAACCCCAGAAAACAGCGGTTTTGTAAAAGTCAAGATCTCTTGAAAATTTAACTTTTTATTAATACTTTTTATTCATAATTGCACTTTTGATGAAATTAGAACTTGTAAGCGATACTTACACGAAAGTCATTGGTTGTGTAGCCTAGTTTAAGGTAATCCTTTTTATATTCCTTCTTACCAAAGTCTGAGTACCGGTACTCCGCACGAAGCAGAACATGATCTGTCATCGCGAAATCTATACCACCACCAAGGGTGAAACCCTCCATCGTTTTTATTTTATCAAATACTGTAGCAGAAACTTCTTTACTTGGCTTACCCATTTGCCAATTTTTTTGTTCCTGAAACTTTACCAACACCCTGTATTTGCGCATAAGCAATACCATCAGCCACATAAGGCATAATACTGTCAGCGATGGAAAAACCAACACGAACCCGTGTTGCACCAGACCATTTTCTTTGAAACCAATGCAATACACTGCTGTGTCACCCTTTTGAAACTTTTCATCTTCATCTAATGTGACACCAGCATCTTTAAATTTATCATTAAAATCATCAATCACAAGAATCTTTGAGACCGTCTTCGTCTCTCCTCGGTCTGCCCAGACTGCATCGGTTTCAACACCTAGAATGAGAACATTTCCAAGATCTACGTTGGAACCTAAATAAATACCACCGTTGAAACCGGAAGGCATAGGTAGTGCATCTTTATCTGAAGTTTTTTCTTTTGTCTCAAAATCAAATACATCAACTTTGACTTGAAAAGTTGCCAACTTAACTACCAAGATAAAAACCTGTCTAAGAAAACGAAAGAGCTGTGATAACTGTTGGAGCTGTTTTACGAGGAATGACAATATCAGCAGCTTGTGCCGCAGAAGCTGTAGTCATAGCGATAACAAAAGTTGTTACTAAAGATTTTATATTCGTAAACTTTGCTCCTCATTTATTTACGAGCACAGTATTATACGACTACAAAAAAACGCTGTAGTAAAATGATACAATCATAGGAAACGAAAGCTGACGCAAGATAAAGTCATTTCATAACTTCACGTTTCATAAGAAATTGTAAGTTACAAGTATGTGTAAATTATTGATTTTATGGCATAATTGTTATCTGTCATTTATAAAAATCTTTTTAAGAAAATCTAAATAATATCTTTTACTCCCCTAATAAATATAGGGTATGTGATAATATAACAACAGAAAATAATAGAGGCCCTGTCAAAGACAGAGCCTCTTGGAAGTTTATTTCGTTGTTGACGAAATTAGAATTTGTAAGCAACACCTACACGGAAATCATTGGTTTTGTAAGCTAATTTATCCCCGCCCTTTACAAATGCTTTTTTACCATAGTCTGAGTAACGATATTCTGCACGCAACAGAACATTGTCTGTCATTGCAAAGTCAATACCACCACCTACAGTGAAACCAACCATCGTTTTCGTTTCATCAAACACTTTAGCAGAAGCGATTTCGGCACCTTCAGCTGTCGCTGCCTTAAGAGAATCAACCACTTGCAGCTGCGTATAAGCAATACCACCAGCAACATAAGGCATAATGCGATCAACTGCTGCAAAACCAACACGAACGCGTGTTGCACCAGACCATTTTTCTTTTATAGAGGTGCCCTCTACACGTTTGTCAGTCGCCACGATACCAGCAATAGTTTTTCCTGTAGCAGGTGTAGCTTTAGCTTCTGTAAGCTCATCTTTGAAAGTTTGAAGGCCTGCGTCCCCAATGACTGCTGAATGCGCTTTTGAATCTTCGCGGTCAGCCCAGACTGCATCGGTTTCAACACCTAGAATGAGGCCATTACCAAGATCTACGTTGGAACCTACATAAATACCACCCATGAAACCGGAAGGCTTAGGTGTCCAGTCTTTATCTGTAATTTTCTTTTTTGTTTCTGAATCAACTACATCAACTTTACCTGAAAAGTTACCAACTTGACCACCGATATAAAAGCCTGTCCAAGAAAATGAAGGGGCTGCTGCGATGACTGCTGGGGCTGTTTCACGAGGGATGATAACATCAGCAGCTTGTGCTGCAGAAGCTGCTGCTATAGCGATAACAGAAGTTGTTACTAAAGATTTTATATTCATAAACTTTGCTCCTAATTTATTTATGAGCACAGTGCTACAAGATTAAAGAAAGAAAAGCTGTAGTAAAAATGATACAGTCACAGAAAATGGAGGGCACATCCCAGACAAAATCGCTTCATAGCTTGATTTTGTACGAGAAACCTAAAGATATATATATAAATAACTTATTGGTTTTTAAATGTAATTCTTGTTTATTGTCTATGATTTTTTTTAAGAAAATCTGAATAATATCTTTTCACATCCACAATAAATTATGTATTGTGTGATAATATGGCAACAGAAAATAACAGAGGCTCTGTCAAAGACAGAGCCTCTGTTATTTAACTTATCATCTGTTAAAATTTGTAAGCAACACCAACACGGAAATCATTGGTTTTGTAAGAAGTCTCATATTTATCATTTGAGAATTTCTTTTTCCCAAAATCTGAGTAACGATATTCCGCACGTACAATAATATTATTGGTCATTGCTAAATCAACACCAGCACCAAGGGTGTAACCAACAAGGGTCTTTGTTTCATCAGACAGAGTACCAGAAGCGATTACTTTGTCTGAATCTTTATCTGTTATTGAAATCAACGCACTATCTTGAAGCTGTGTATAAGCGATACCACCAGCAACATAAGGCATAATGCGTTCAGCTGCAAAACCAATACGCACGCGCGTTGCACCAGCCCACTTTTCTTTAAAAGTGAAACTGTGGGTTCGTTTAGCACCAGGTTTAAGCGCATCTTTACCAATATTAATTGCAGCGTCTTTTAATACCTTGTTAATATAATTGATGTGTTCTGGGGCAATGACATATGTTTTTCCTGTCTTCGTGTCATCTTTATTAGACCACATGATATCTGTATCAACACCTAGAATAAGGCCATTACCAAGATCAACGTTGGAACCTGCATAAAGACCACCCATGAAACCAGATAGTTTAGGCAAAAGGTCATCAGGCGCTGGAATCTTGTTTCCATTACTGAGAATATCCATTTTCGTTTTACCCGAAAAACCACCAATCTGGCCCCCAACATAAAAACCTGTCCAAGAAAAAGTTGGAGCAACAATAACGGGAGCAACAGGTGTTGGTCTTGGGGGAACAATAACATCTGCTGCTTGTGCTGCTGAAGCTGAAACAAAAGCGAAAGCAGAAGCTGTTATTAACCATTTCATATTCATATTTTCTCTCCATAGCTGAATATTTATTTGAACACACCGTTTCATATAGAGCCCCATCTTCAGATATCTGTAGCAAAAATGATACACTTATAAAAAAAACAAAAAGCCAATCAAAGTACCCTTAATTGCTTGATCTGTAATAAATGAGAATAAAACTATGCCCATGCACAAATGATCTCTTTTCCTCACGTTTTCTCTCCTTTATCATTTTGATAAAAAAACTGCGCCACAGTACCCTCCGTGTAAAGCGTGTGCTATTGACATAAAAATATAATATATTGATTTATAATGAAAAAATATCTTTTATATTAATTCGTCTGCAATATTGACGATGCTCTTATCTTAAGCCTTTTTATATTAAAGCCCCCCAGCACCTCACAAACAAGCAAGTGTGTGAATAAATAAAACTATTTAAAAGCTAGAATGGCTCCTATTAATATTCTCAATATTATAACAATGAAGACTGTTACAATATTGAGAGCAGCTAAATGTAACAGTTCCATTTAAATTCATACAAACAACGTTTTTAGCTTCATCCTTCGTATAACCAAATGTGAATAGCTCTTTGATTATTTTTTCATCATTGTAAGAATGCTTGTACCCGACAGAACAAGATCTTCACTACCCCATGAACTGCAACAAAATTACATGTAATTTCATCACGCTTGCTCTTTGTTTTTAATTTAGGAATTTATTCCTTTTTGACATATTTACGCTTCTGCTTAACTTTCTAGAAAATCTTTTCCAGAGCTTTAGCCCTATTTGTAGGCTATCATTTCATACTCTTTTTAGCTAAATTGAAAAAAATACCTAAAGACAGATAACCGGTATGATAAACATTAAAACTTATATAGAAATCTCCTTAAAGCTGAAAAAACGAGAAATCTTTCTTAAAGTTTTCACACCACACCTTGCTTTAAAAATCATGAATTTGGCAGAAAAAATATCTGATATTTTGAATCATAGACAAATGAATATTTTATAAATTCTGTAGTCGAAGCATACCATCAAAGATCAAAAGTTTAACATTTTTGTTGCTTCACTCGATTTTGATGAAGTATCCTCTCTGCAAACAGCTTAGTTTCTTGTCGAGAGGATTTTCTTAACTCCTTATTTATGTGATTCACTTAACTAAAGGCTCTCTCTGGACAAGCCCTACTCTAAAAACACTTATCAAGGAGTTTTATATGCGCTGTATAGTTACGCTTAAATGACAGTATTTACAGAATAACAGCGTAACCCAAAATCGGGAGGTTATATTTATCCAAACCCATGAATTTTGTAACGAGCGATTGCCATTATACAGAGTATTCTTACACCGAAATCCACCTCCCCATATCTTTTCCAAATAGTACTCTTCACCCCCTCCGTACACAATTATAATACCCTTTGCGAACAACTGCTCCTCCACTTTTCAAATGATAAAAATATCTCCTCTCTTCAATTCCCGATCATACGTTAGACCTCTTGATGTTGTTTTCTTACTTTTTAATAACTCATTGGACTTCGACCAAATAAGTCTGGTCGTTTTCCTTTTCCTGATCCTTTTTTAGGCTTTTTAAATCTTTTTTTACCAGAATATGATACAGGTACTAACTTAGCTGCTGTTATGCATTGGTTGTTATGCGTGCAAGAAAGTTCCATTTGAACAACTTCAGAGAAGATCTTGCTCAACTGTTCACTAGAAAAAAGATCTCTAGGAGGAACAAGAGAAGGTATACCCTCTATTAACTTTTGAGAAGACAAGAAAGAAGCACCCTGAGCTACAGAGATTGAAGCAAACGTAGCGAAAGCCGTAATAAAATATTTTATATTCATAAATTTAACCTCATTAAATATCCATAATGGATTTTATCTAGTGTCTTCATTGCAAATTTCTAGAGAAAAATAGCATGTTTATAGATAAAAAGTGAGAATCCTCAAAAAACAAAGCTTTGAAGCATTTTAATTTTAAAATAAAAGAAAATTGCCCTGCTCTGCCAACATAGAAATTACTTATTGAGTAATAAATAAAGGCACGAAGTATCGTCTGAAAATAATAAACTATACGAACTTCATATAATATACTGATTTATAATGATAATTTAGCGTTATTCATATTGACTGAGAATCCTAAATACCATAAGATTCTCTCATTCCAAATCTTTTTCATGTTGAATCAATCAAAACCATTTGTTTGCACGTTACAAGTTGTGAGAGCTGTGTGGATAAAAAACACTAAAAAAAAAGACTAAAAATGCCTCTTATGAACCGTCTCAAGTGCTAAGGACTTACACAACATTGGGAATTGGCACAGTTGTGTGGATGGTAGCGGCTTGTTACTCCATAAGCATAAAGATGGTAGTGTTCAATAGATTTTATATTGGTATTGGAAGCTTTATTGTTATATCTTTTATGAGCGCCACCGTAAAATGAACTTGGGTGTCGGTTTCTTTACAAAAAGCACATGAATTAGCAACACAAATATATTCCGTTTAGAGCGTTCTGTTTTACACGAAGAACGTAAATCCATTAAAAACATGAGAAACAAAAGTATGGGGCAATGCGTAATCTCTATTATTTAACAGACATTGCTTTAAATACTTTTGAAAGTCGTAAAGCAGAATTAAAAATGATGGTAAAGATGAGATTGGTTTTTTACATTTACACATTCATATTCTCCCCCAATTAGGCTGTATACCGGTTTCAGAGATTTAAGTCTTCCAACCTACCGTATGTTTTCAGCCTCTCCTCAAAATTGCTTTGTTTCAAATAAAAGCTGTTACAAAAATAAAAAATATGAATTCGCAAAAGTACCTTTATTGCCTAAACTTCAAATGAAATAGCACTTAAGAATTTATTATAATTCTTATCAGAAAAGATGAGAGGATAAAATGCCCATAATGTACAAGCATTTTGTCCTCTCACATCAATAATTAACTCCATTTAAAAGCCAATTTTAAAGTTAGCTATGCGCAAAAATATCAACTTCCGCCCATCCTAAAAGATCAAGCCTAGCTCTCATAGGCAAAAATTGAAAGCATGCCTTGGCAACATTTTCTCGCTCTTCACGTCTTAAACGTTCTTCAAATATAACCTTTAAACGATGCAAATATAACACATCCGACGCAGCATATTCAATTTGTGCCTGTGATAACGTTTCTGCCGCCCAATCCGAAGATTGTTGCTGTTTAGAAATATTCACATTCAGCAATTCATTACAAATTTCTTTCAAACCATGACGATCCGTATAAGTGCGCGTGAGTTTCGAAGCAATCTTTGTACAAAAAATAGCCTCTGGCATAACACCAAATGTATGTGCTAAAATAGCAAGATCAAAACGCCCAAAATGGAATATTTTTACGACCGCTTTATCTTCAAGAAGCTTGACCAAATTAGGTGCATTCTTTTGTCCTTTAGCAATCTGTATAATATCGGCAGTACCATCTCCAGAAGAAAGCTGAACAACGCATAAACGATCACGATAGGGTTGTAATCCTAAAGTCTCGGTATCAATCGCAATGGCATCAGTTTTATAATTGTCTAAGTTTGGTAAATCACCTTGATGAACGCGAATCTCAGCCATTTACCCTCCTACTTGCTAAAGCAGCAAGAATACGCGCCCAAGACCGCTGCCCCTTATGAAACGATTTTAAATTATATTTTTCATTAGGAGAATGAATACGGTCATCAGCCAGTCCAAAACCAACCAAAAGAGTTTCCATACCAAGAATTGACCGAAAATCTGCTACAATTGGGATCGAGCCCCCCATGGCTGTCAAAACAGCAGGCACTTCCCACTCTTGTGATAAGGCATCCTTCGCCTCCTTGATAAAAGATGAATCATCAGAAATCTGAAGTGCCGGAGAAGAACCGTGATTCTTAAATTCAACCTTACAATCAGCAGGAATTGAGCTACGTACATAATCACGCAACGCTTGGCGTATTTTCTCTGGATCTTGCTTATGCACCAAACGACACGATACTTTTGCACTCGCTTGAGAAGCAATAACTGTTTTCATCCCTTCCCCTTCATAGCCGCCACTAATACCATTAATTTCCATGGTAGGACGTGCCCATACAAGCTCTAAAATGCTCCGCCCTTTTTCACCAGCTGGAACGGAAAGTCCTATAGGACCAAGAAAATTTTCAGCAGTACAATTAAGTGCATTCCATGATTGTAAAATCTGTGGAGGTGTTTCTTCTACGCCATCATAAAAACCAGGAAGTGTTGCCCTATTATTTTCATCGTGAAGTCCTGCTAAGATTTTCGTTAAAATACGAATGGGGTTAGCTGCTACTCCTCCAAAATAACCAGAATGCAAATCACGATTCGCTGCTGTGATAATAATCTCTTCTGCCATAATTCCCCGAAGAGAAAGAGCAATAGATGGTGTATCCGCATCCCACATTGACGTGTCACAAACCAATGCATAATCTGCCTTAAGTTCATCTGTATTTGCTTTTAAAAAAGGAATAAGGGAAGGAGAAGCACATTCTTCTTCTCCCTCAAATAAAACAGTAACTTTAATAGGAAGCTGCCCTGTTTCTTTCTTAAATGCACGACATGCTTCAATAAAAGTCATCAACTGACCTTTGTCATCTGAAGCTCCACGAGCACAAATAACTTTCTCTCCATCTCTCTCTTTTAAAGAAGGTGTAAATGGATCATCCTCCCATAAACTCAATGGATCAACAGGTTGAACATCATAATGTCCGTAAAACAACACATGCAAACAATCATCTGAAGGTCCAGGATGATGCCCAACAACCATTGGATGCCCCGGCGTATCACGGCGTGAAGCCTCAAAACCGATGCTTTTTAAATCCTCTACTAACCAATCAGCTGCTTTACGACATGCATCCTTGTAAGCCGAGTCTGTAGAAATCGATTGAAAACGTAAAAGAGAAAAAAGGCGTTCAAGGCTCTTCTCTATATTTCCATCAAGATGTGTTAGTACTTTATTCAGCATAAAAAAAACCTTTCAAGCCTTGTGTAATTATATTATAGATGCGATGACTTTAAGCCTCTTGTAAGATTTTGCAAGACACCTTATTCATTTTTGACATTGTGAGCAGTAAAAACTTGAACGTCCAGCCTGTAAAATGCGTATAATAGGCGCTCCACATTCCAAACATTGCTTGCCTTCTCGTCCATAAACTGAAAAAGCATGCTGAAAATAACCAAGCGAACCATCTATATGCATATAATCACGTAAAGAAGAGCCACCAGACAAAATGGCTTCAGAAATCACATTGCGTATATTTTGTGCTAAAGAATCTGCAAATTCACGTGCACGTGCCGTTTTTGATGCCAATGTAAATGCACCACGTTGTGGAGACAAACGACTCCGCCAAAGTGCTTCACAAACATAAATATTCCCAAGACCTGCAACAATAGACTGATCAAGTAAAACACCCTTGAGAGACATTTTTTTATTAACAAAAGCCTTTTGTAAATAACAACCAGAAAACGAATTACTCATAGGTTCAAGACCTAGCTTATTTAAAAGTGGATGTTCATAAAGCTTATCCGTATCGACTAAAAGCATAAACCCAAAGCGACGCACATCATTATAAATAAGACGATAAACGTCACCATTCTTTGTCTGAATATCCATGACAAAATGATCATGTTTAACTAATTTACTTGACGCTGAACAAGCTTTTCTTAAAAAATCATTCTCTATACGCCATGAACCAGATATTCCTAAATGGCTTAAAATCGTTTCATCCTGAGAAAGATGAAATAATAAATATTTCGCACGCCGACCAAGTTCTATAATTGTTCTGCCAATAAGGCGCTCAGAAAAAGCCTCAGGAAAAGGAAAGCGCAAATCTCTACGATTAAGTTTGACAGATACTATCTTTGCATCAATTACAACGGACTCAAGTCCACGACGAACTGTCTCTACTTCAGGAAGCTCAGGCATTACTCTTCTTCAATAATTATACACTTTCCAATCGTATCACTGATAAATTGACTTCTTCCCCCCTCAAAAAACGAAGACTTCCTCTACATCTACTAAACAAATTCTTGATGAGTCGATTTTACTTGGATTCCTACTCATGTGAATCATTTAACTAAAGGCTTTATGGACAAACCCTGCCTTGAATATATACCACACACTCTAAAATACTTAACGTATCAATAAAGCTTACATCCCACCCCACCTCAAATGACCGTGTTTTATGGTAACAAAATTAAGCCCATTCACCCTTACGAAATACAGGAACTCTTACACCATCTTGGGTAATGCCATCTATGTCAATTTCACCAGAACCAATCATCCAGTCAATATGAATGACACTTTTATTCCCACCACGTGCTGCAATCTCTTCTGACGTCAATGATGCCCCATCTAAAAAGCATTTGGAATAACACTGCCCTAAAGCAATATGACATGCAGCATTTTCATCAAATAAGGTATTATAAAAAAGGAGTCCACTCTTAGAAATTGGTGAAGAATGGGGCACAAGGGCAACTTCGCCCAACCGGCTTGCACCCTCATCACTTTGCAAAACCTGCTGTAAAACTTCTTGGCCTGTTGATGCACGAGCCTCAACAATACGCCCGGCTTCAAAACGTACTTCAATATTATCAATCAGAGTTCCTTGATAGGAAAGGGGCTTTGTTGAGCGAACGAAACCTTCAACCTTATGAGCATGAGGAGTCGTGAAAACTTCTTCTGTCGGAATATTCGGATTGCAAATAACACCATTTTGAGCAACGGATGCACCACCATGCCATTCATGATCATCTGCCAAACCAACAGTTAAATCAGTCCCTGGCCCTGTAAAGTGTAAGGCAGAAAAACGCTGCTCATTAAGCCAAAATGACCGTTTCTTCAAATGTGCATTATGAACAGTCCACGCCTGCACCGGATCTTCTCCTGTAACACGTGAAGCAGAAAAAATTGCATCGGCTAATTTTTTAATCGCCTCATTAAGTGGTAAAGAAGGAAACATTGCCTCAGCCCATCCTGCTGTTGGATAAGCAACAATCGACCAATTCATAGCAAAATTTGATATTTGCTTGAGTGCCGGCTGGTAAGCTATTGAAGTGGCTTTATTTAAACGTGAAACCTTATCAAAATCCTGATTGGAAAGGAGCAAAGGATTATCACCAACAATCGCTAAACGCGCTGCCCCATTTTCAAAAGCCTTTGCCATTCCCTCATAAAGCCAAGAAGGGGCACAATCAAAACTAGCTGTATGGGCATTTTCAAACCGTGTAAGCGATAACATATCATCACTAAAAATTGGTGTAATGACACCAGCACCAACCTTATAAGCATGATATGCAATACGCCGAACAAAAGGTAACGCTGAAACTGGAGCAGTTAAAACAAGATCCTGCCCCTCTTGTAAATTCAACCCCACTTTCACTGTAATTTCTGCAAGACGATTAAGCATTTCAGGCAAAATTGTCTCATGAATATCAAAGTACATTACCAATACCCTTCTTTAAATAGAATGCGTTCTTTATGTCGTCATATTATAAATTGTTTTTCAGATCCTTTGAGTTCGCTTTCTCTACGTATATTTATGCGTATCATTATCGCTAAAATTCACTTAATTCATAAACCGCAATGGGTATATAATCCTTCTTTGGTCATGAAAAACTTACTAGTTCCTGTGTCGTTTTTCTAACATTGCAACAATTGCATTTAACTGATCAGATGAAGGTAAAGCCATAATCGTTTTATTTTCCTCTTTCCTAGCTAGATGTTGAGGTGCATAGGCAGGGATAGGAACTTTATCAAGCTGTACCATAGCAAAAGGCGCAGGATGTGCCATCTTGGACTGTGCTACTTCTGTCGAAGGAGATGTACTTTTCTCTGCCTTTACGCCCCTACTCTCTAAGCCTTCATCTATAAAGCTTGGCGCATGACCAGAACGTTCTTGAGCAAAAGCATAAGCAACATCATAAGGGCGATTATTTGTAGGAACTTGAAGTTCTCCATCACGTGATCGTTTTTCATAAAAAGCATTTCCCCCTGCAACCTGAACATAATGCATGTTTTTATACGGAAAAGACAAACCAGCGGTATGAAAAAACTTAGCGTGTTTAACTTTCTTATCTCGTTCACCTCGTAAAACGGCATCAGCCGCCTCTCTTACACGAGCAACAGATGCTTTCTCCGTCATAGGACGCGTTAAAACACCAGGAGCAAACTGCCTATATTGACCAACAACACCACAAATCGTCTTAGGATAAGCGGTTGAATTAACACGATTCATAACAACCGTTCCAACGGCAATCATTCCTTCACGGCTTGTGCGATTTGATTCAAAATACATCGCTCGCATAAGACATTGACGCTCTGTCAATGGATATGTAACCATTTTTGTCTTATTATTATTTATTTTTCCAGCATCTAAATGACTTGAAGCACATCCCACAACAACTAACGGCGCTACACAACAGGTAACAAAAACATTCCAACGATTTTTTTTCATCTTATGCAACACATTCCTATAATCTCTGAGATATTCAAGTCTTGAAATGAGCTTTAAATGTATCTCTCAATAAAGTACATAGCTAATTGTTACCACTCAGTAAAATTTTAATACAAGAGGTAATCAAAAAGTATCTATGCAAAATAAAAAATAAAAAACTCTTAATTTACAGATCGATATTGTTATTCTTCATGGTTCAATATAGGCTATAATAACCCACACATTTCAATTACAATAAAGTAACACTATCCACTTCTTCTACATACGAAAAAATAATACAGATATCCCCTTTAATATAAAATTTTAACAAAATGATCTGAAAGGAAATTCCCCTAGAAAACTCCCCTCCTGCCACAATACGAGTGATGATATCATCCAATATACAAATATGTCAAACCAAGAGTTAACAATCTGCCATGCTTCTCTGAAAAAACTCTTTGTTGCTTCTTTGTGCTTTTCCATAAGATGGTTATCTTATTCTTTCTATAGCTGCACTGTAAGAAAATACTCATATATCTACAAACTTATTTTATACATATAAGAAAAATTTTAATCTATTTTCTTCTCACCTACCCCAACTTTATAAGTAAGGTCATCGCGAGGACGATCAGAGGACATATGGTAACCCGTTATGATATAATGCAGCATTTCAGCAATATTAGTAACATGATCACCAATTCGTTCAATATTCTTTAAACAAAACAGTAAGTGCGTACAAACCGTAATATTGCGCATATCTTCCATCATATACGTCAAAAGTTCACGAAAAAGAGAAGTATACAAAGCATCAATCTTCTCATCACGCTCACGCACCGCGTCAACACGCTCTAATAGGCGACTCGTATAAGCATTTAAGACTTCTTTTAATTGATTGAGTGCTAAAGCTGTAATTGTTTCAAGCCCATGATAAACAGAAGCAGATTGACGTATTTCTGAAAGTGCAACAGTCCTTTTAGCAATGTTTTTTGCCATATCCCCAATCCGTTCAAGATCAGAAGAAATACGAATGGCTCCAATAATTTCACGCAAATCGACAGCCATCGGTTGGCGTTTGCAAATAATAGCAACCGCTTTTTCATCAATGTCACGTTCTGCTTCATCTAAAAACACATCATCGGCAATCACTGTCGTTGCAAGTTGAAGATCACTACTCACAACCGATGCGACAGAACGTTCAATCATCCTTTCTGCATGGCTCCCCATTTCTGTAATCCTTACTCTTAAATATTTTAGTTCTGCATCATAAGAACGGACAGTATGTTTCATAGACATATCTTACACTCCTCAATTCACCTATCCAAAACGCCCCGTAATATAATCTTGTGTCCGTTGCTCTTTTGGTGAGGTAAAGATCATTTCAGTCGCACCAACTTCTACCAAATGCCCTAAATGAAACATAGCCGTATATTGAGAAACACGTGCGGCCTGTTGCATGGAATGCGTTACGATAACAATTGTATAATTTTGCCGTAACGCATCGATAAGCTCTTCAATCCGTGCTGTTGCAATGGGATCAAGAGCTGAACAGGGCTCATCCATCAAAATAACTTCAGGACTAACCGCAATAGCACGTGCAATACACAAACGCTGTTGTTGTCCCCCTGATAAACTTGTTCCAAGATCATGAAGGCGGTCTTTTACTTCTTCAAACAAACCTGCCTGCCTCAAACTCTTTTCAACGACATCATGCAATTCAGAGCGTGTTTTAACTAAACCATGAATGCGTGGACCATACGCAACATTCTCAAATATAGATTTTGGAAAAGGGCTGGGCTTTTGAAAAACCATTCCAACACGAGCGCGCAATTCCACAACATCAATCCGTGTGTCATAAATATTCTCCCCATCTAAGGTAATAAGACCAGTTGTTTTAGCGCCTTCAATTGTATCATTCATACGGTTAAAACAACGCAAAAAAGTTGACTTTCCGCATCCTGATGGACCAATCAAAGCAGTTACTTGATGTTCAGGAATATCAAGTGTAATACCGTGGAGTGCTTCTTTATCTCCGTAAGAAACCTTCACATCCTGACCGCGCATTTTAATCTTCATTACAAAAATTCACCTTACAAAAATCTTATCAAAGCTGTTGTTTTATTAAAATTACTGGCGGCGTTCAAATCGTCGACGTAAAAAAACCGCAGAAATATTCATGATCGCAAGAAAAATCATCAATACAATAATAGCACCTGATGTCTTTTCAACAAAAGCACGCTCTGCTTCACCCGCCCACATAAAAATTTGAACAGGCAAAGCCGTTGCTGGATCCATGGGGGTCGTAGGAATATTAACAACAAAAGCAACCATTCCAATCAAAAGCAAAGGAGCTGTTTCACCCAAAGCCTGAGCGACTCCAATAATTGTGCCTGTTAAAATGCCAGGCGCAGCTAAAGGAACAACATGATGAAAAATCATTTGTGTTTTTGATGCTCCCAACCCCAAAGCTGCAGAACGAATAGAGAGAGGAACAGCACGCAGAGCAGAACGTGTTGCAATAATGATCGTGGGAAGAGTCATGAGCGCTAAAACAAGACCACCAACAAAAGAGGCTGAACGTGGTAATCCTAAAAAATTAACAAAAAAAGAGAGTCCTAAAAGACCAAACACAATTGAAGGAACAGCTGCAAGATTATTGATATTAACCTCTATAAAATCTGTAAATTTATTTTTGCGTGCATATTCTTCTAAATAAAGAGCCGTTGCTATGCCTATCGGAAGGGAAACTAATAAAACGATGCCTATCATATAAAGAGAACCAATGATCGCAACACCTAATCCCGCAGTCTCAGGACGACTTGAAGCGCCAAATGTAAAAAAACCAATATTAAATGTTTTATAAAGCGTACCATCATGCGCTAAACGCTTTATCCATTCTATTTGTCGATTAGAAACTTTACGGTTTTTTTCTGCTACACGCAGATCAATCTGTCCCTTATAAGCAGAATCAATATCCGCAGATGCCAAAACTTTAACTTTTTGCATTGTGCCAATCAGTTTTGGATTTTTTGTCACCATTTCACGCAGTTGAACACGGACACCATTTGAAAACATCCGGTTAACGTCCAAAAGAGAGGCTCGATCATTTTGATTGATATTAAGTTTCTTCGCTAAAGCATTGCGTACAAGAAGTGGATAATTCGCCGTCATGAGCACTTGTGGTTTTGTTTTACGTTGACCACTTGGATCAATGATCTTTTCATCCAAATAAATCGATAATGTCATTTCACTTTGAAAAAAAGCTGTATAACCCTGACTAATGATAGACCATAAAAGCGTAAATAAAAAAAATAAACCAATAAAAATGGCAATCAAACCATAGGCACGAAAACGACGTTCAGCCCAATACCGACGCTTGAGACTAATATTGCGACGAGGAAAAAAATCTTCATTCATTCATATTGTTCCCGATATTTACGCACAATATAAAGAGCCAGAATATTCATCAAAAGTGTCATAACAAAGAGCGTCATCCCTAAGGCAAAAGCCACCAGAGTTTGTGGAGAATTAAACTCAAAATCACCGGTCAATTGATTAACAATCTTAACAGTCATCGTAGTCATTGCTTCGAAAGGATTGAGTGTTAAGTTTGCTGCAACACCTGCCGCCAAAACCACAATCATTGTTTCTCCAATTGCACGCGATGCCGTCAACAAAATGGCCCCCATAATCCCTGGAAGCGCTGCTGGTATAACAACTTTTTTAATTGTTTCAGATTGCGTTGCGCCTAAACCATAAGAACCTTCACGTAAAATGCGTGGAACAGCCGTAATAACATCATCCGATAAAGAGGAAACAAAAGGTATCAACATAATTCCCATCACAACTCCAGCGGTCAAAACACTTTGTGCCATAATAAAACCAACCCCATCTGAGAGAGAAACAGAAAGATCTCGTAAAAATGGTCCCACAACCTTCAAAGCAAAAAAACCATAAACAATGGTTGGGATGCCAGCAAGAACTTCTAACAATGGCTTCACAATTGCTCGCAATCGCGTAGAAGCATACTCAGCCATATAAAGAGCTGAAAATAGTCCTATAGGTACAGCAAAAAGCATGGCAACAACTGCAATATAAAGCGTACCAGCAAGAAGCGGTATTAAACCAAATTGTCCTACTTCATCGCTGGAACCGCTCGCGGAAAAACGCGGATCCCAAACTGTTCCTAAAAAGAAATTTGAAAAGGATACAGACTGAAAAAAGCTTACTGTCTGAAAAAGCATAGAAAGCGCAATGGCTATTGTTGTCAAGACTGCAACAATAGATGCACAAATCAATCCAATAATAATAAAAGATTCAACCTTATTACGGGCACGTTGATGAGGCGCAATTTGCATCATTCCACAGATAAAACCAAAGGACGCAATAGCAAAAAGAAAAACATAACCTATAAACTTAAGCTTTTCAGAAGAGAATACCCACGACTGTGCTATTTTGAACACATCTTCCGATGCTTCATCGGATAAAATCAATCCCTTCGCGAGTAATTGTGCCTGCACTTCCTTATAGGAAGCGGTAGAAAGATTCCCCTCAAAGCGATGAATCTTTTTGACGAGACTTCGAAGTGTCTCCCAAAGTAGATCGTGATTTACAGGCTCTGTTACATGCGCACTATACGCCCCCAGCTCTCGAGAGGCATTATATTCTAAATAAATTGTACTCCCAGCATCCCAAACAATTAAAAAAATAAAAGCTGGAATAACAGTAATCAAAAATGTCCACCAGCCATAATAATACGCACGAGAATGCATTTTATGTTGTCTGTATTCAAGAATGCGTGCTCGCATATAAGAAATACAAAAGCCACAAAATCCAAAAATCAATAATAGCAAAACAATGAAGGAAATGCGCATTTTATCTTTCAGTTTTTATAAAAAAATAGCACCCAAATTTCCTATCTCAGAAATCCAACAAATTTTCCCTGCAAATTATTTCAATGTCATTACTCGACCAGCAGAAAAATCAGAACGCTGTGCTTGACGTTCCTTTTCAGGAGAAACAATCAAACCATATTCAGCCAAAGGACCCTCTGGACCAATCATTTGATCAGAAAGAAAAAAATCAACATACTCTCGCAAACCTGAAATAATACCTAAATGTGCTTTCTTAATATAGAAAAAAAGCGGACGAGAAACCGGATATTGTCCACTAGAAATCGTCTCAACTGTTGGCGCAAAACCGTTAATATCGGCAACCTTTAGTTTATCAGCATTATTTTGATAAAAAGACAAACCAAAAATACCAACCCCTGTTTTATTAGAAGTTAGACGCGCAAATGTTTCAGAATAATCACCATCAATATCAACCGCTTTTCCATCCTTACGTACCGCAATACAAGCAGTGTGTATCTCCTTATCATCCATTCCTAAAGACTTCATCACTTCAACTGCCCCACTCTCTTTACACCCCTTAGTAAGTAATTTTTCCTCAAAAACTTCACGTGTCCCATGCTTCTCCCCAGGAATATACGCTGCTATCGTCCAATCAGGAAGAGCACTATTGACTGCACTCCATTTCAAAACATTATTCGGTTGCAACTTTCCGTCTATAATAATTCGAGCAGCAAGGGCTTTATAAACATCTACTGGCTGTAATTTCCAATCAGGTCCCTTAATATCAGTTGCAAAAACAATGCCATCATACCCAATACGTATTTCCTCAACATCTTTTACACCAGCATCAAAACAAGACTGTAATTCACTCGGTTTCATTGCTCGCGAAGCATTAACAATATCAACAGTGTTCTCCCCAATACCACGGCAGAATTCCTTAATACCAGCTCCTGTTCCTCCCGATTCGATAACAGGAACCTTAAAATGGGGATAAATTTCTCCAAATGTTTCAGCAACAATCTTTTGATAAGGTAAAACTGTAGATGAACCAGTAATCTGTATTTGATCGCGCGCATTGCCTCCATTTGCTGACAGCAGTAGCGCAAAAATCAATCCCACTCCAATTGATAATACTTTGTTCATCTATAAACTCCCTAAAAATTGAAAACAAAGCCTCTTAATTTATATTATACGGTCATTCTAGTTCACATTTGCAACATAACAAATATAAAAAACAACATGGATCATTTTTTTAAAACCATGTTTTTGTCCTCTGTCAAATAAATTCATTTGAACGCTTGAACTCAATAACATCCCAAAACAAATGAGCAACATCTGTACCGCAGAAGCGTTTAATTTCACGAATTCCCGTAGGAGACGTCACATTAATTTCTGTTATATAATCTCCAATCACATCAATCCCCACCAAAAGAAGACCGCGTTCCTTTAAGGCTGGACCAATGCGTTCACAAATTTCATAATCACGTTTTGTTAATTCCACATTTTCCGCGCGACCTCCAACATGCATATTAGAGCGCACATCTGTTTCTGTCGGAATTCGATTAATAGCTCCAACAGGTGTACCATCAAGCAAAATAATCCTTTTATCTCCTTTTCGTACTGCCTCTAAATAGCGCTGAACAATAAAAGGTTCGTGATAAATTTCTGCAAACATTTCTAACAATGATGCTAAATTGCGATCATCTTGTTTTAAATAAAAAATACCAGCACCCCCATTTCCATAAAGTGGTTTAACAATAATATCGCCAAATGTCTCTCTAAAAGCTGTTATTTCTTCAATATCTTTGGTAATTAATGTTTCTGGCATCAGATCAGAAAATTCAGTAACAAAAATTTTTTCTGGACTGTTGCGTACCCATGCCGGATCATTCACAACGAGTGTTTTAGGATGAATACGCTCTAACAAATGAGTTGTTGTGATATAATTGAGATTAAAAGGTGGATCTTGGCGTAAAAGAACCACATCCATATCTGTTAATTCCGTACGAGCAGGCTTTTCTAATCGATAGTGGCTTCCCTCTTTATCATGTACAATCAATGGCTCTAGTCGTGCAATCACACAACCATCGTATAGAGATAAACGATCTGGTGTATAATGGAAGAGAGAGTGTCCACGTTCTTGGGCTGCTAAAGCGAGTGCAAATGTCGTATCTCCTTGAATCCGAACTGTTGAAATATGATCCATCTGAATGGCAATTTTCATAAATAAATCCTCCCTATCCTAAAAGCAGACTGGTCTATGCATCATAAACTTAGTAAACAATAAAAGAACTATGACAAGAGAAAATTTATGACACAAGAAACAGATACAAAATTAAGCAACGAAGAAATCGAACGCTATGCACGCCACATCATTTTGCCTGAGATTGGTGGTGCAGGGCAACAAAAGCTAAAAAAAGCACGTGTCCTTGTTGTGGGCGCTGGTGGTCTCGGTGCTCCTGTCTTAACCTATTTGGCTGCCGCAGGTGTTGGAACCCTTGGAATTATCGATAATGACATTGTTTCACTTTCCAATTTACAACGCCAAGTTATTCATAAAACAAGTGCAATGAACAAAAGCAAAACAGACAGTGCTGAAACCACTATAAAAGCAATAAATCCCCATGTTGTAGTTGAAAAACACACCCTACGCTTAGATAACAGTAATGTGGATAAACTGCTCAATGCTTACCACATCATTGTTGATGGAAGTGATAATTTTACCACACGCTATCTTCTCGCTGATCACGCTGCCCAATGTAAAAAACCTTTAATAAGTGGTGCTGTAGAACGTTTTAATGGCTCATTAACCGTCCTTATGCCATATAAAGACAATAATCCTCACTATCGCGATTTATTTCCCACGCCTCCTGCTCCCGATACTATTCCAACATGCACTGAAACTGGAATCATCGGTGTTTTACCTGGCGTTATTGGAACCCTACAAGCAATGGAAGTTATTAAAATGATCACAAACATCGGAGAGCCATTAGTAGGAAAAATTCTTCTCTATAATGGATTATTAGCGCAATTTAATATTATTACTTACAAACGCTCAAATTATAAAGAAAATGCCGTAGCTCTTAAGAATCTTGGAGAATCATGATTATGTTCTCTCTTCCACTAATTTTTAGCACTCTCGTAATATATATTGAAATACTAATATTTTATCGCAAGTCATCGAAACATTGTAACCAATGAAACCTATTAAATTTATCACAAATATGGAAAACCTTTTGTGAAAAAATAATTCTCTATAATGGATTATCAGCATAATTTCATGTCATCGTCTATAAATGGACAGAGACTCTTGGGAACATAGCTGCTATCAATATTCTTGTGTAAAAAATTTTCGACGTAGATAAAAATACAATCAGCAGAACTCTATTCAACTATTTTACTAGTCACACATAAAAATTGTTTCACATGAAAGTGCTTACTTCAAACCATAACCTATAAATAAATAATCTAAGTCACATTTTAGTGATCGATACTATAAAAGGTCAATGATCTGTCCGTACATCTCTAACCTCAAGAGAAAACGTCTATTCATCGAGCATCATAAAATGCAGCTTAGGATTATTGCACGTATAAGAACAATCAATTGTCTCTGTTCATAAGAAAAATACATGGGAATTGATGTAAAAGTACATGGGGATTTGTGTATAGAAGGATTGAGATAAACCTCATGGAGAGCTTTAATTACATAATTATTGCATTCAGAAGCAGAAAGCAGCGGCTCATGAATTGATAATCCTTCAGCAATAATTTCACAGACAAGTATATGTAGAAAAAGTGAAGCACACAAATCTTGAAAACCAATCCACAGACGACAGCGTAAAGAGTGCATTTTTATAAAAGATCTCTTTAAAATAAGCGAGTAAATATGCAATGTTAAATATGTTCTGTTTTGCGTGAGGGGCGTTCCCCCCTAACAAAACATCAATAAGAGCTCTTTTTATAAAACTGTGAAACTAAAATTACAAAAAAATCAGACTTCTTTCTCAAATTAACATCTATGGTATAAGTTAATTTGGCTCGTTCGCTTTATTATTATCCATTGGTAAAGGAACAGGATGATCGGATAAACTGCGTAAATAAAGCAAAAGATCGGCACGATCTTGGTCATTTTTAATTCCACGAAAAGACATAATGGTCCCAGGAAAAGCTTCACGTGGAGAATGTAAATAACGATCTAACGTTACAAAATCCCATTTTTGATCAGAATGAGCACGTAATGCCCGTGAATAAGCAAAACCTGCTGCTGATGCCAAAGGGCGGTTAACAATCTCCCAGAGAACTGGACCAACACGCCCTGCTTCATTGCGTCCAGATGTGTGGCATATGGCACATTGGCGAAAAATTTTACGGCCATTTTCAAAATTGCCTTGTTGAAGGCGGCTATTTAGTGATAGGGAAACATCAGGTGCTTTTTGTTTTTCTTGGAATATATCATTCTTGGCAACTGTATGATGATATTGGACTGATGTAGGATGATCGTAAACTATATTGCTGAGTGTGAAAATCCCCACAATAGCGACCAGCACACATAAACAAGCACAAATAAAATAAATAAATCTCGAGCGATTCATAAAAACTCAAATGTTCACGATTTTATTACCATTTTTAGTTTAAGCTTTTTCTTTATAACACACAACATCTTCTTTATAACACACAACATCATAAATGCATCACAGATGACATTGGGAATCTTACAATGGCTCTTGAAACAATTATTCTTATTCCTGCCCGTATGGGCTCAACCCGTCTTCCTCAAAAAGCTCTCGCTGAAATCGCTGGAAAGCCGATGATTGTTCATGTCGCAGAACAAGCAAAAAAAGCCGCATTAGGTCGAACCATCGTTGCAACAGATCATAATGATATCGCTAAAGCTGTTGCAGATTATGGGCATGAATATATCATAACACGAGGTGATCATAAGTCTGGATCTGATCGTATTTATGAAGCTTTAGTACGCATTGATCCTGAACAACGCTACAACGCCATTTTAAATATACAAGGTGACCTACCAACAATCATGCCTCGTGAAATCATTCGTGCACTACGCCCTTTAGAAAATAGCTTTACTGATATTGCAACCTTGGGTGCTCAAATCATTGAAGAAAATGAAACAAGAGATCCCAATGTTGTCAAGATCATTGGGACACCGCTTTCTCAAAATCGCCTTCGTGCTCTTTATTTTACTCGCGCCACAGCACCTTATGGAGATGGTCCTCTTTATCACCATATTGGAATATACGCCTATAGGCGCGAAGCACTTGAAAAATTTGTATCATTCAAACCCTCACCACTTGAGAAACGTGAAAAACTTGAACAATTACGTGCATTAGAAAACAATATGCGTATTGATGTGGAAATAGTCGATACAATTCCCTTAGGTGTAGACACACAACATGATCTCGATAGAGTTTGTGAGATTTTAGCATGAAAATACTTAAAAAAACCAATAAAATTTCTTTCCAAGGAGAATACGGCGCTAATTCCCATATTGCTTGCTCCAATATGTTCCCCAATATGGATGCTGTTCCCTCTGCTACTTTCGAAGACGCTCTTAATTTAGTGGAAAGCGGGAAAGCTGATCTTGCTATGATCCCTATTGAAAATACTCTTGCAGGGCGCGTTGCAGACATTCATCATCTTTTACCGCAGTCATCTCTTTATATTATTGATGAATATTTTTTACCTATCCATTTTCAACTCATGGTTTTGCCCGGCGTTACACATGACGAAATTAAAACCGTCCACAGCCATACGCATGCCCTTGCACAATGCCGAAAAATCATACGAAACAACGATTGGAAACCTGTTGTTTCTGCTGACACCGCTGGAGCTGCAAAATTTATTAAAAAAAATGCTAAACGTTCACAGGCTGCCTTAGCACCTTTAATTGCAGCAGAACTCTATGGACTTGATATTCTTGAAAGAGATGTTGAAGATAACCCTCATAATATTACCCGTTTTGTCATCCTTTCACGCTCCAAACGGCATGTCCCCAAACCTCAAAATGGCGAAAAAATCATCACCAGTCTTCTTTTTCGAGTGCGCAATGTCCCCGCAGCTCTCTATAAAGCTATGGGAGGATTTGCAACGAATGGTATCAATATGACAAAATTAGAAAGCTATCAAATTGGTGGAAATTTCAATGCAACACAATTCTTTGTTGATATTGAAGGACATCCTGAAGACCCGATGATGAAACTTGCCTTAGAAGAATTATCTTTCTTTTCTGCAGAACTGCGTATTATCGGTACTTATCCAGCACAAAACGATCGAACATCGTATATATAAAAGCAATTAAGCTGCTATCATTTTTTGTTGATATCAAAAAGCATCGTAAAAATTTCATAATGCAACGCATTTTGAAAGGGCTTGTTTTTTCTACTCAACACCCTTCATAAACACTGAAGAAGAAAAAACAGCTCGTAATAGAATATATAAATTATTTTCATAATATTTTCTCACAAATTATATCATGATAAACCGCAATTCAACTCGTATAAAAACCAGTGTAAAAAAACACAGTAACCAAAAATAAAAACGCTTGTACCATCTATTTCCCTTTATATATTTAAAGAGAGCCTCTTGAGAAAAGTCATTTCCTCTGACAATATTCCAATAAAGATAACGAACTTCTAAATTAGCTCTCAAAACAATTCAAATTATTATACATAATAGAGCATTCGAATCTTTTAGATTAATATCATTCTAAACATGGTTTAAAACTAGAAAATGCAACTTAGTCCTGATTTTAGCGTTAAGTTTGAACTTGTATCTTTATAAAAACTGATTTATGATTCACCTCACGTTAGAAAAAAGGAGAGGATAATGAAAAAAGTCTTCACGCGAGGATTATTAGCCGCAAATATTCTCGCCTACTCTAGTGTTGCATTTGCTGGCTTTGGTGAAAAAAAATGGAATTTTGCGCGGGATGAAAGTGTTGTGATCACACCATCCTATACATTCCAGCAAGGAGTTGAATACTCTTGTAATACCTTTAAACCGAAGAAAGTATCCTTTACTTTATCATACTCTGCCCCTTCTGATTTAAACAAATTGAGAATTTTTGTTGATGATGAAAAGAAAATAACCCATGATAAAGAAAAGAAAATCTTTACCCTAAAAAATATAAAATCTCTTCATATAAGTTTTCCTTGGTCAGGACATTATATTTTTAAAAATATTACGAACAAAAAAGTTGTTGGAACAGATTGTGACACAGGAGGTTATGATTAACAATATTTCTATAACATCTAAATTTGAGTAGAGTTATTCTTTTTTTCAGGTGTTTTTTTCAAAATACGGCATAATGAGCTACTAAAACTAATCGCTGAAGAGGTATTTTATCCTAATATGACAAACCTTAAGCTGCTTATAAGGTTAGATATTAAAGAACTTTTGCGAAAACTAAAAGACTAAACTTAAATTGTTCTGTATTTTCTACTATCAGAACTATTTTTTTAATAAGAATGTAACTCCTATCTTCGCAACTGCTTTATTTTAAGTAATATAAAGCACACCATACCCAAATCACTTAGATAAACAGAAAAGTAAAATTTGCTCTACAAGTGCATTCCTCACTGCACTTTAAGTCATACTCATTCAGCTTTTTATAAAAATTATCTCGCTTTTCCCTCCTTATTAAAGAATATAATTATCTGAAACTATAAAATGTCGCTTATATCGAATAAGAACCATTTTTATGCTTATAAAATCAGTACCCCCTTATTTCTATAGCGTTTAATGTTGCATCTTCTCTTGCATGAGTACAGTCTCTTAAAAATATATGAAACCTTTTCTCAAATAATGAAAATTCATATATTGATCCATCTTGTGATAAACATCAATGTTTTTTAATTAAAAGAACAAGCACGCAAAAAAAGAGCGATAACATCTACTCAGTATTTATATACGTTAAAAGAAAAAATATTACATATTTGATATTCTCATTCACTATAGAAATGAGGTGGTTCTCTTATAAGATATTTAATATATTGACTTATCATTATAAGAGTTCGATTTTTTATACTGAATTACAACCACAAATAAAGTAAGATCCTCCCATCTTAAATCTCATATTGAATCAATTAAAATCATTTCCTTGAAAGTTACAAATGGGAGTGATGTGTGAGTAAAAACGATTAAAAAAGGAATAAAAATGCTTCTTATAAAGCCTCTCAAGTGCAAGGGATCGCAACATTGGGAGTTGTTAAATAATATAAGGGTTCTGGCTTGTACTTTTATTAAACATAAAGATGGTAGTGCACAATGGACTTATACCAGCGGCAGTATGTATACACTTTACAAGTGATGTGATGAAATAGAGTTAAAAATATTTCGTGTAAAAGCATGTAAATGTAAAACTTAAGTGTATTGTGTTTAGAGTGTTCTGTTTTGTATGAAGGGGGAGACGTCATTGAATCAATATTTTATAATTTTCATAAACAATATTCTTCCTCTAAATTTCTCATTATAATTCATTGCACGATCTATATGCTTTATTTTCCTTTTTTGCCGTTGCAAATTTTAATGATTCAACTTCGTAATTTTAGAACAGACGGAGCTATCCTAAAATTCTTACAGGCAAGTTTGAACGAATGATTATAATTATACATTCAGATTATCTTAAACGAAGAAAATATTTTCATCCCCAATAAATATGAAAAACTCCTGCTATGAAAACTGATAAATCCTCAATCTCTTTGTTGTTTATATGTCAATAAATTAAACGCAAAGGAAAATTCTTTGTCGTTCTTAGGATATTTTTCGTTTCCGAGCTTGATTTTTCATTCCAAATCGACAATATGAACTCGGGAGGTTGGTGGTGGACGAACTACTCGCCAACTGGGTCAGGTCTGGAAAGAAGCAGCCCCAACGAGTTCTGGTACGGGTCATTGTTCCAACCTCCTATTTTGCTGAAGAAATTATTTTTTATGCTGTCTTTTAGCGAGGTATTTTTAATCTTCAGAGCGGCATTTGTATGCAGCAAATAAAGGGATTTTGTTGTTTTTAAATAAATTGTCCCATAAATAATTTGATTAAGAAAAAATCCTTTTATATGAGACTACAGTATTGATCTATGCTTTTGTATTATCAAAATGTACACATAAATAACTTCGAAGTTGGAAATATTCATGGAAAATTTACCGGTAGAAACAGCCTATCGTGTTCTTGCTCGTAAATATCGACCCCAAAACTTCTCTGACCTCATTGGTCAGGAAGCTATGGTGCGTACTCTTACCAACGCCTTTGAAAAAGGTCGTATTGCACAAGCGTGGATGTTAACAGGGATTCGTGGCGTAGGTAAAACCACAACAGCACGTATTTTGGCACGTGCGCTTAATTATAAAACAAAAGATATTGACCAACCAACAACTGTATTGGACTCTCTTGGTGAACATTGCACACAAATTATCGAAGGACGCCATATTGATGTTATAGAAATGGATGCCGCTTCTCATACGGGCATTGATGATATTCGTGAAATTATTGAACAAATACGCTATCGTCCTGTTTCTGCACGCTATAAGGTTTATATTATAGATGAAGTACATATGCTCTCAACACAAGCCTTTAATGGTTTATTGAAAACTCTTGAAGAACCACCTTCCCATGTGAAATTTATTTTTGCCACAACAGAAATTCGCAAAGTTCCTATTACAATTCTTTCGCGTTGCCAACGTTTTGATTTACGACGTATTGACTCAAAAGCTTTGAGTGCACATTTGCGTCAAATTGCGAAATCTGAAAAGGTAGAAGTAGAAGATCAAGCACTCTCTATGATTGCCCGTGCTGCAGAAGGATCTGCACGTGATGCATTATCCATTTTTGATCAAGCAATCGCCCATAGCAATGGCAATGTTAATGCTATTGCGGTGCGTACAATGTTAGGATTAGCGGATCAAGCACGTATTATTGATCTTTTTGAATTTATCATGAAGGGCGATGTTGTCAATGCGTTACATGAATTACGCAGTCAGTATGAAGCAGGTGCTGATCCTCTTACTATATTAACAGAACTAGCCGATTTTAATCATCTGGTCACACGTTTACGTTTTACACCAGAAATAGTGGAAGATTTTTCTCTGACTGAAGAACAACGTTTAAGAAGTTTAGACTTTTCAAAAAAACTTTCCGTTCCTGTTTTATCCCGAAACTGGCAAATGTTACTCAAAGGTTTACAGGAAGTTAATCAAACTGCACGTCCTCTTCAAGCCGCTGAAATGCTTTTAATTCGTCTTGCTCACACGGCTGACTTACCAACTCTTGATGAGGCTTTAAAAAAGCTTACGCAAGAAAAAACGCCTCTCACACTGGTTAAAAACTCTTCTCATCAAGAATCTACAAATGCAAATAATATAACAAAAGAAACAATGGTCGGAGCCCATGCTTCCTCGAGCATTTCAAATACATTAGCCGATCAATCAGATTTAAAAACATCTTTGAAAAACCAATTAGATCATTCCTTACAACCAGAAAATTTAGTTAAAAATCAAAACCATGACAAAATCAGCGCCCAAGAAGTAATAGAAATTCTAGAAACTTCTCAATCTACTGATCTTTCTGAAAAGATTGCAAATTTATCGCATTCTGTCACGCAAACAACAGAAAAGATTACTGAACCTAAAACTCTCGTGATTAATTCTTTGCACGATATTGTTCAATTAGCCGAACAGCATAATGACGTTCCTTTCAAACTCCTTGTTAAAGAATTTGTTCATCCTGTTTCTTTTGAAGCTGGGCATATTACCTTGAGACTTTCTGAAAATACCCCACAATTTCTTGCTCATGATATAGAAAAAAAGATATCTCAATGGACTGAAAAACGCTGGACAATAACTTTTGTTAATGAAGGAGGTGGCCCAACCTTACAGGAGGAAAGTATAGCGATTCAAAAGACTCTTTTTTCCAATGCAGAAACAGATCCTGATATCGCAAAAATCCTCAATCATTTCCCAGAAGCAAAAATTGTCGATATTCGACTCAATAAAGAAGAAAATGATCTTGATTTACTCCCCAATACCTTTAAAAATGCTGATATTTTTAAAAATAAAAATGATATCAATGATGAATAAGGATACCTATTCCTATGCGTGAAATGATGAGCATGATGAAAAAAGCCAAAGAAATGCAAGAAAAAATGCAGAAGATTCAGGAGGAAATAGCTAATCTGCAAGCTGTGGGCACTGCAGGGGGTGGTCTCGTCAATATCACTTTAAATGGCAAAAATATTATAACAGCAATTCAAATTGATCCTTCATTACTCAAACCTGAGGAAGCTGAAATTCTTGAAGATCTCATTATGGCGGCTTATAATGAAGCAAGAACAAAAATCGAAGTCGCAATAGAAGAAAAAACCAAAAGTATGACCGCAGGGCTACCACTCCCATCAGGTTTCAAGCTTCCATTTTAATGAAACGGATTTTTTCCGTGGGACAAAAATATGTCTAAATACATTGCAGGACCTGAGATTGAACGTCTCATTCAGATTTTATCACGGTTACCAGGTCTTGGTCCACGTTCAGCGCGTCGTGCTGCACTTCATCTTATCAAAAAAAAAGAGACATTGCTGGAGCCTTTAGGAGCAGCTATACAAGCAGCTATAGAAAAAGTCGGCATTTGTTCTGTTTGTGGAAATGTCGATACCATTGATCCTTGTTCAATTTGTACAGATTTGCGCCGCGATGATACAACAATCATTGTTGTTGAGGATATTGCTGATCTGTGGGCTCTTGAACGCGCAAAAACTTTAGCCGCACGTTACCATGTGTTGGGTGGACGACTCTCCCCCTTAGATGGAATAGGTCCTGACGAACTCAACATTGCCACCTTAATACAGCGTGTTGTACAAAACCCTATTACGGAAATTATTCTTGCTGTCAATGCGACTGTCGAAGGTCAAACAACTGCTCACTATATCACCGATCAGCTTTCTAATTTTCCAGTTAAAATTACGCGACTTGCTCATGGTGTTCCTGTAGGAGGCGAGCTTGATTATCTTGATGATGGAACTTTAGCAGCAGCTGTACAAGCAAGAACAAATCTTTAAAAAATTCTTTCTCTTACCTGTTATCTCGTTTTATTTACTATTATTTCTTTGTATAGGGAAAATATTCAAGTGATAAAGAAAAAACTCTCACTTTTAAACGACTTTTGTCCTGGTATTCTAGTATGTTTACTCATATCAGCCTTAGCTTATGGCTTAGAAGTCGTAGAAAAACAGCTTTTTGGACAATCATGGCTTGAAAGCCTTGTTTTGGCAATTCTTTTAGGATCGATTATCCGTAGTTGTTTTCCTTTGCCAACATATTTTCAAAAAGGTATCACCTTTTGTGCAAAAACACTTCTCGAAATTGCTATCGTTCTTCTAGGAGCAAGCATTAGCATTAACGCAGTCCTTTCAGCTGGCTGGAATTTGCTTGCTAGTATCATATTCGTGATATTCGTAACGATTATCCTGAGCTTTGCCATCGGCCGACTTTTCGGGCTTTCTACACATTTGGCAATGCTGGTCGCTTGTGGAAATGCTATTTGTGGCAATTCAGCTATTGTTGCCGTTGCACCTGTCATAAAAGCAAAACATGACGATGTAGCCGCGTCAATTGCCTTCACTGCTCTTTTAGGAATTCTTATTATTTTATTTTTACCCTTTTTACATCCATCTCTGAATTTGTCATTTAGCCAATATGGTGTGCTTGCTGGCATGGTTGTTTATGCTGTACCACAGGTTTTAGCAGCAACAGCATCTGTCTCTTTTCTGAGTGTTCAAATTGCAACAATTGTCAAATTAGTACGGGTTCTCATGTTAGGCCCTGTTATTTTTACTCTATCAATCATTTATCGCCGATCAGCACAAACACGCTTGCGTTTACATACCCTCGTCCCATGGTTTATCATTGGCTTTATTATCATGATGCTTGTTCGCTCAAGTGGTCTTATCCCTGAAAAGGCTATCAATTCCATCAAATTTATTGCCCAGTTGTTTACTGTTATCTCAATGGCTGCACTAGGATTAGGTGTTGATATCCGATCACTAAAAAAAGCAGGATGGCGCGTCATTTTGGCTTCAACCTGCTCCATAATTATTCTCGGTATTTGTAGCCTGATCATGATACAATTGAATGATTTAAATCATATAACATTTTAAATGTGCATTGATTATTATTTTTTCAACGTAGTATGCAATCAACCCAAAGTCCTCCTTATTATTAAAATCAGTTCTTTCATAAACCAGAAAAAGTTCTAAAATACTGCTCATTATTCTATACAAAAAATTGAAAGAGCTGATATTTAAGTGAAAACTGTCAAATTTGCTTTTCAGTCCATAATGATTTGCAACGGGGTAGTATCGAAATACATAACTCATGCAAAACAATGCCATTTCTTTCATCTGCTCTCATTACACTGAGTTTTTTATATAAAGACGGATAAAATATATTCTTATTTGGAAAAAATGTGGGGTCATAACTTTTACTCTTTTAAATTACTTTTACTTACTATGTAATACAAGTGGCATCATCGTACTATTTGATAGCTTAAAAGTTGTGACAATCCTTACATTTAAACGATTCGTGAAAGGAGTTTTTATTCTTTTCTTCAACAGTTTTGATTCATACGCTAACTCCGCTTGTAATATACAAGCTAATAACTTTAATTGTTTCACCATAAGTAGATTTAAAATAAGAGAATCTTACAATACTCAAGATACTCATTCAAAAAGTGATAAAAATAAGGATTAAATCAACATCTCGTTCTATCCCATAAAAAGATATTGTTGCTTATTCGCACTAGTAACTTTCTTACAAATGAAATATACGATAATGAAAAGATTAAAAATACAGCAGGACTTTTATTTATCATTTTATTCAACTAAAATATTTTTATGCTTATCCTTGCTATAGATACTGCTTCAATTTATTGTGCTGTTGCGCTTATTCGTCATAAATCTGTTATTGCGCGTATCAATGAGCGCATGAACAAAGGACATGCTGAAAAACTTATTGGGCAGATTACACAAATAATGAAACAAGCCAATATGACGCTTGATCAAGTTGAGCATATTGCTGTCAATATTGGACCTGGATCATTTACTGGTGTACGTGTCGGTGTTGCAACAGCGCGCGCTTTGGCATTAGCACTTGAAATACCTGCTGTTGGAGTGAGTGCTCTTGAAGCGTTAGCAGCACAAGTCATAAACAATAAAAGTACAGCATCGGCAATTACTGTTGTCATTGAAGCAGGGAGAGGGATGTTCTACCATCAAAATTTTCATAATGATCTCACACCTTTGGGAGAGCCGGGATTAAAAACAATTGAAAATATCCTCGAAGATTTGCCCAAAAAAACCCGACTGACTGGCCCAGCTGCTGATATCGTTGTGGAGCATATTAAAAACCATAAAATATACGAAAAAATTGTCCTAGAAAAAATCCCCTGCGAAGCGGCCGATATTGTAAACTATGCTTATCTTGCTGCAAACAAACAATCAAAAAATTCACCTCGCCCACTCTATCTACGCAGCGCTGATGCAAAACAACAAACCAATTTTGCTTTACCACAAAAAAAATAATGCCCAAATTTTCATTGACAAAAAAGAATTTTGGAATTGCTCCGCTACAAGTTAATGATAGTGCTTCTCTTCATCAAATTCATCAGCATTGTTTTACCCCTTCTTGGGAAAAACAAGCTTTTGATAATTTCTTAACAGATCACTCTATCTTCGGATACAAAGCTTTTCTCATTGATCACTCTGATCAAATTTTAGGCTTTTGCCTATGCCGTCTCATCCTTGATGAAGCAGAAATCATCACAATTGCTGTTCATCCTCATTATCGTCAAAAAGGAATTGGTACCTTTCTTATCGATCGTACAGTTCACCATCTTCACGACAAGGGCGCTATAAAATTATTCTTGGAAGTAGAAGCCACAAATCTTTCTGCTTTGAACCTTTATCAACGCTTTGAATTTCAAAAAATTTCTGAACGTCTTGCCTACTACGCGTCAAAAAATGGTCGTGGTGATGCAATTATCATGCAAAAAACTTTTAAGCAAATAGATTGAGATTTGTGTAAAAAACATTTACACATGCGCTATGAATAAAGTAAATCCTAAAAATACGCCTCCTGTTGCTCCTAAAAAGGTTTTTATCAAAACCTATGGATGTCAAATGAACGTTTATGATAGCCAACGGATGACTGATAGCCTCAGTTCGCAAGGCTATGTGACAACACAAATTCCCAATGATGCCGATCTTATTCTTGTTAATACCTGTCATATTCGTGAAAAAGCAGCAGAAAAACTTTATTCTGATCTTGGTCGTTTGCGCGTTATGCGTCAAGAGCGCACACCTGATAAACCCCTGATGGTTGGTGTAACAGGTTGTGTTGCACAAGCTGAGGGAAGTGAAATCTTGCGCCGTGCTCCAACAGTGGATCTTGTTATTGGTCCGCAAATGTATCATCGCTTGCCAGAATTGTTAGAAAAAGCCAAACAAGGGAAAAAAATTATCGAAACAGACTATGCTGTTGAAGATAAATTTGCTCATTTGCCGCCCCATAATAAACATGCAGTAAGAAAACGAGGTGTTAGCGCATTTTTAACAGTACAGGAAGGTTGCGATAAATTTTGCACTTTTTGTGTTGTTCCTTACACACGCGGTGCTGAAATATCACGGTCTGTCGAGCAAATTACCGAGGAAGCCCTTCAACTCATCGAAGCGGGTGTCAAAGAAATTACGCTGCTTGGACAAAATGTCAATGGTTGGCATGGACAAAGTGCTGATGGCAAAACTTGGCGTCTTGGCGATCTTCTTTATCATCTCGCAAAACTCAATGGTTTAAAGCGTTTGCGTTACACAACCAGCCACCCACGTGATATGGATGATAGCCTTATTGCCGCGCATCGAGATCTTGATATGTTAATGCCTTACCTCCATCTTCCTGTTCAATCAGGTTCAGATCGCATCTTAAAAGCCATGAACCGACAACACAAAAGCTCTCATTATCTTCATCTTATCGAAAAAATTCGAACCGCACGGCCAGATATCGCCTTTTCAGGCGATTTTATTGTAGGGTTTCCAGGAGAAACAGATGAAGACTTTGAAGAAACCATTAAACTTATTCAACAAGTACAGTACAGTTCAGCTTATTCTTTTAAATATTCCCCCCGTCCTGGAACAGTGGGAGCCACAATGAAAAATCATGTTGATGAATCTGTAAAAGATGCCCGACTTCAACATTTACAAGCCCTTCTCCTTGAGCAACAAAATGCGTTTTTGCGTTCTAAAATTGATCAAAAAACGAACGTTCTCATCGAAAAACCTGGACGTCACTCAGGGCAAATGGTAGGGCGTTCCCCTTGGCTTTTACCTGTTGTTGTCGATACAGAAGCCTCTACAGGTAGCGTGATAGAAATTCATATTAAAAATGCAAGCTCAAACAGTTTTGTTGGTGAAGTGACAAATAGATAAACATGCCTCTAATACCTTGTTCAAAAATAAATATTTTGGAAAACTCTTTTATTTTAAAAGCAAATGATTACATCTAAAGCGTGCACTTTTTGTAAAAATTGTCTTTTATAAAGTTTACTTAACAAAATGTGCAATATTTATGTAAATATGGAGAATAGGCTGAAAGCTTCAACCGAAAAAATAAAGCGTATTAAAGAAAAAGTAAATATGTCCCTTGAAAAGGCTGATCCCTTGAAACAAACAAGCGCTTCAGATGTGAGCCAAGTTGTTTTGATTTTCGAAAATAATAAATATGCAAAAGCAGTTTTTGGTAAATTTGACGAAAATCTCGCTTATATCGAAAAAAAACTCGAACTTAGTATTCATCCGCGTGGTAATGAAGTCTTAATCCGTGGAAATATTTCTGTTATAAAACGTGCGCAATATGCATTGCAGCAGCTTTATGAACGTGCCAAAACACATCAAGAGCTCACTTTATCAGATATAAAAGGAGCGATTGCTATGGCAAATATACCAAAGAAGCAGGAAGAAGACACAATAACACACAAATCTGCAACGAAACGTATAGCAGCTCGGTTGAGTACCCATAAAAAAATAATTCATGCAAGAACTCCAACACAAGACGCTTACATAAGTGCTATGGAGCATACTGAACTTGTGTTTGGTGTAGGACCAGCAGGAACAGGAAAAACGTATCTTGCTGTTGCTCATGCTGCAATGCTTCTAGAACGTGGTATCATTGAGCGAATTATTCTCTCACGTCCAGCTGTTGAAGCTGGAGAACATCTTGGTTTTCTTCCCGGTGATCTCAAAGAAAAAGTCGACCCATATTTACGACCACTTTATGATGCTCTTTATGATATGATGCCCGCTGAAAAAATAGAACGCATTTTAGCCTCTGGTGTCATAGAAATTGCTCCTCTCGCCTTTATGCGCGGACGAACACTTGCCCATGCTGCTGTTATTCTTGATGAGGCACAAAATACTACGCCCATGCAAATGAAAATGTTCCTCACACGTCTTGGAGAAGGAACACGTATGATTGTTACCGGTGACGTAAGCCAAATTGATTTGCCTACAGGGCAAAAATCAGGTCTCATTGAAGCAATTCGCATTCTTTCAAATGTAGAAAATATTGCAATTGTGCATTTTGATGAAAAAGATGTTGTACGCCACCCACTTGTTGCTGCTATCGTTCGTGCTTATGATTGTGATTCCGAAATACAAAATAAAAAAAAATCATTCGCATGCGATGCATTAAAAAATGAATTTGATTCATCATGATTATTATTGATATAATGATTAAAAGCGCAGGGTGGAATGATGAGAAAATGCTTTATAATATCACTGAAAAAGCATTAATGGCAACTATGCATCATGTTTCATTGGAAAATGTTGTAAGCGAGATTAGCCTGCTTTTTACGGATGATGAACATATGGCACAAATCAATGCACAATGGCGCAACAAAAACAAATCTACTAATGTATTATCCTTTCCTGCTTTTCCACTTAAAGTTGGAAATCGACCTGGTCCCATACTCGGTGATATTATTATTGCCCGAGAAACTGTTGTTTTCGAAGCAGAGAAAGAAGGAAAAACATTTCAAGACCATTTAATACATATGATTGTTCATGGTATCTTGCATCTGCTTGGTTATGACCATGAAACTGATGATGAAGCATATAAAATGGAAAAGCTCGAAAGAGAAATTCTTCAAAAGCTTTCCATAAAAGATCCTTACGCATAATTGTCTATCAATGATAAAATTTAACTTTTAAAATCAATATTACCAGCATACCATTTAAAGCCTCTTATTTATCTATTATAAAAAAGAAAGTCTAGAAGATTTCAAAACCATGGCAAACAAAATAAATGCACAAAATAATAATCAAGCATCTTCTAATAATGAAAAAGACCCCTCTCAGCAGACGAATCATACAGAAAAATATTCCCTGATGAATCATTTGTTTTCATTCTTACGGGGTCGAAATTGTGCATCTACGTCACTGCGCGATGATCTTACCGTTGCACTCACGACTAACAATGAAAAAGATGCCGCCCTCTTCTCACCTGAAGAACGTACTATGCTGCATAACATTTTACGCTTACGTGAAGCACGCGTGGATGATGTTATGATACCTCGTTCTGAAATCGAAGCATTAGAAATAAACACCTCTCTTGGAGAAACCCTTAAATGTTTTGCAAAAATTGGTCATTCTCGTATCCCCGTTTATGCTGAAACTTTAGATGATCCGCGCGGCATGATCCATATCCGCGATATTCTTAACTACATCACTCGCTTTATTATCAACCCAACAAAAACCGAACAAAAATCCGATTTGCTTCAATTAAACCATACAGACTTGCATACTCCAATCGGTGAATTGGATTTGATCCGAACAGTTCTCTTTGTTCCCAGTTCTATGCTTGCAAGCAAATTATTAACACGGATGCAAACTACACGAACTCAAATGGCTTTAGTTATTGATGAACATGGAGGAACAGATGGTCTCGTTTCAATGGAAGATATTGTTGAGTTAGTCGTTGGGGATATCGAAGATGAACATGATAATGTCGACAATGCTATCGTACGTGAACCAAATAATAAATGGCTCGTTGATGCAAGAACTGAACTAGAAGATGTGGAGAAAGCTCTTGGTCCTGATTTTATCGTAGGGGAATATGGTGATGAAGTTGATACTATTGGTGGTTTGATCGTCTCAATTCTTGATCGCATTCCTGCTAAAGGTGAAATTGTCGAAGCTGTACCTGGCTATAGATTTCGTATTTTAGAAGCTGATAAACGCCGGATTAAACGATTGCGCATTTTTCGCATTCCCAAAAATGAGAATCTTGAGAACAATGCCATCCCTAAAGAATAGTCCAGCATTTTTAAGCAATTTCATCGTTTTTTTGTTCTCTGTTACAGGCTGGAAGCGCCAAGCATGGATATTTCTGTGTGGTGCTCTTACTTCTTTTGCACTTCCACCCTTTTATTTAACACCTCTTTGCTTTTTAACTTTCCCTCTCTTTATTGTTTTACTTGACTCAATACGGGCCACCAAAAACAATAAAAAACATTTTTTTACTTACGCTTTAAGCTGTGGAACCTTTGGTTTTAGTTATTTTATTTGCGGCCTTTGGTGGCTATGCAATGCTTTGTTAACAGATCCAGATTCTTTTGGTTGGGCAGTCCCATTAGCCATTTTATTCCCTCCACTCTACCTTTCTCTTTATTGGTTTTTTTCTGGTTTCATTGTCGGTTTATTATGGACAAAAGGAATAGCACGCTTTTTTGTTTTAGCCTTTGCATTAGGATTATCCGAGTGGTTGCGTGCGTTTTTATTCACAGGATTTCCATGGAATTCTCTTGGCTATACAGCCATGCCAACCCCAATGTTCATGCAATCTGATGCAATCGTAGGACTTTACGGAATGAATATTCTTGCTGTCTTAGCCTACAGTTTGCCAACTGTTTTATTAACGGATGAAAAAAAGAAAGTGGCACTTTCTCTTTGCTTATCACTTATATTCATTCACTGTGGTTTTGGGTTTTATCGTCTTCATACTATAGAAAACACAACTGAAGATCAAAAAAGTGCTTATTGGGTGCGCATTGTTCAACCGTCCATCCAACAAAATATAAAATTGCGTGATAATACACGAGAATCTATGTTGGAAGCACATATGAAGCTAAGTGCAACGCCAACAACCGATCAAAATTCAGAACCCGATTTTATCGTATGGCCTGAAGCTTCCGTTCCTTACCTTCTCTATGATAATTCATCTATCACAATGCGCATTGCCTCTCTTTTAAAACCTAAACAATGGGCTATTGTTGGAGCAATACGCGCCAGCAATGATCTACCTCATTCCCAAACACAATATTTTAATACAATTTCAGTCATTAATGCTCAAGGTAATATTTTAAATACTTCCGATAAACTTCATTTGGTTCCTTTTGGTGAGTATCTTCCTTATCAGAGTTTATTGAAAAAAATTGGATTGCGTACCCTTGCTGATAATATTGGTGGATATAGTGCTGCAAGTGTGCGCAAAATTGTTACAATGCCAAACGGATTTTCTTATCTACCCTTGATTTGTTATGAAGCAATATTTCCCCATGAAATGACTTTCAAAGGCTCCCCGCCTCAAGCAATTATTAATATTACAAATGATGCATGGTTTGGTGTAACACCTGGACCCTATCAACATCTTCAACAAGCACAGCTTCGTGCCGTTGAACTGGGAATCCCCCTCATACGGGCCGCCAATAATGGCATATCAGCTGTTATTGATTCTTATGGACGAATCGTTGTAGCTCTTCGACAAAATGCTGTGGGCATTATTGATTCACAAGTTCCATCATCCATTACCCCTATAGGAAGCAATGAATACAGAACTTTCTCTACTTTTATCTTATTCATCCTTATGCTATTGTGTCGTATTGGTTTTGGTTTTACAAAACAGCTTAAATGATTCAAGTGCCCTTTGTACGGTATTGTGTTGCGTGTACCAGTGATATTGGGAAAAAATATTACATATTGTTTTAATTATATGATAAATCAACTGCGCATAAATATGATGTTGGTTTAGAAGAAAAATGCTGGAAATAAAGAGTTGCATTATGACCGAAACTAGAAAAAAACCTGACCCTATAGATATCTATGTTGGAACTCGTATCCGTTTACGTCGTAATATTTTAGGACTCACTCAAGAGAAACTAGGTGAAAAATTAGGAATTACTTTTCAGCAAATCCAAAAATATGAAAAAGGAACAAACCGTATTGGTGCCAGCCGTCTTCAAGCGATAGCGGAAATTATGGATGTTCCTGTTTCTTACTTTTTTGATAAAGGTATTACCTCCCAACAAGTAGAGGGTTTTGCTGAAAGTGAACACAATTTTATAGACTTTTGTTCTAGCAGCGAAGGGATTCAGCTCATGCGCGCTTTTACAAATATATCTGATGCTAAAGTGCGTCGAAAAATTATTGACTTGGCAAAAGCACTTTCTGAGGAAGATTTGACAAATAAGTTATAAATTAAAATTATATCTTTTCTCTTTTATTCATATACATTTGCATTGACTATTTGCTGTAGAATTAGCAAATGGTGACGGCTTTAGTAAGCAATTGATTAAATCGTTGGTTTTCTTTTTTGAAGGAGTTCCTATGCCGCATCAAGATTATCTTTTTACGAGCGAATCGGTATCGGAAGGACATCCTGATAAAATTTGTGATCGTATTTCCGATGAAATCGTTGATATGATCTATAAAGAAGCTGAAAAGACTGGCACTGATCCATGGTTAGTACGCGTTGCCTGTGAAACTCTCGTCAGTGTCAACCGTGTTGTTATCGCTGGTGAAGTACGTGTTCCCGATACGCTATTAAAAAAAGATAAAAATAAAGAATTCATCTATGATGAAACTAGCTTTCCACTCATTAATCCTACACGTTTTCGTACAGCAGCGCGCCGTGCTATTCGTACCATTGGCTATGAACAAGCAGGCTTCCATTGGAAAACTGTTAAAATTGATGTTCTTTTGCGCCCACAATCAGCTGATATAGCAAGAGGGGTTGATAATGCTACGGATCGGCATGGTGAAGAAGGAGCGGGTGATCAAGGTATCATGTTTGGATATGCTTGCCGTGAAACACCTGATCTCATGCCTGCGCCAATTTATTATGCGCATAAAATTCTCAAACTTCTTGCCGCAGCTCGTCATAAAGGAGAGGGAGAAACTGGAAAATTAGGACCAGATGCTAAAAGCCAAATAACCATACGTTATAAAAATGGAAAACCAATAGAGGTCACATCCATTGTTCTTTCAACGCAGCATCTTGATGAAAGCTGGGATTCGAATAAAGTACGTACAGTGGTTGAGCCTTACATTCGCCAAGCTTTACATGACATTCCCATTGCAGCTCAATGCAGTTGGTATATTAACCCAACAGGAAAATTTGTCATTGGAGGCCCTCAAAGCGATGCCGGATTAACGGGACGCAAAATTATTGTGGATACTTATGGAGGTGCAGCACCCCATGGAGGCGGTGCTTTTTCAGGAAAAGATACAACAAAAGTTGATCGTTCTGCTGCCTATGCGGCACGCTATCTGGCTAAGAATATTGTTGCTGCTCATTTAGCAGAAAGATGCACCATTCAACTCTCCTATGCAATTGGTATTGCACAACCTTTATCTATTTATCTTAATCTTCATGGAACAGGAAAAGTCGATGAAAAGGTTATTGAAGAAGCCATCCGCAAAATAATGGACCTTTCACCTACCGGCATTCGAAAACATCTTGACCTCAATAAACCTATTTATGCGAAAACAGCTGCCTATGGTCACTTTGGTCGTAAACCAAAACACGATGGTTCGTTTTCATGGGAAAAAACTGATCTCGTGAAAACGCTTCAAACAATGATCCAAATCCCATGATTAAACATAATATACGTAAGAGTGAAGCATTTTTTGGACGCCGACAAGGAAAACAACTTCGAGACAGTCAGCTTACACGTATACAAATGCTTCTCCCCAGTTTGAATATTGATTTAAATGTCCCTCCTCCCTTAAACCTTACATCCTTATTTTCAAGCAAAGTAAGAGAAATTCGACTTGAAATCGGTTTTGGTGGAGGTGAACATTTACTTCATGAAATGGAATATTTTCCAAAAACCGGTTTTATCGGCGTCGAGCCCTTTATCAATGGCATGGCAAAAATATTATCGTCTCTTGAACAGCATCAAAACCATCAAAATCGTCTTCGCCTCTATAATGATGATGCTACACGCCTTCTTGATTGGCTCCCTGATAACTCGCTTGATGGAATAGACCTCTTCTATCCTGATCCTTGGCCGAAAAAGAAACACTGGAAACGACGCTTCATCAACATAAAAAATCTTAACCGTTTTGCTCGTGTTCTTAAAATAGGGAAATTTTTGCGCTTTGCTAGCGATATAGACAGTTATGTAAACTGGACTTTGTACCATTGTGCACAACATGATCACTTTGAATGGAAAGCAGAAAGCCCTCAAGACTGGAAACTCCCTTATCCACTATGGAGCGGAACCCGCTATGAAGCAAAAGCTTTACGCGAAGGACGAACGCCTGCCTATCTTACCTTTATCAAGAAATAAATGATCAAGCGCTTTTCTCATAAACAACTTGAAAAATTTTGAATTTAAGAGTATCAATAGTTAAATTCTTGGTCTTATGATGAAGAGTGGGCCGTTGGACCCGCTCTTTTTTAATATCATAAAACTGATGAAACTAACTTGGATAAAATGTATGAACGAAGCTGAAAAAATAAGCAATCTTGACGAACCGCGCCTATTTGAAGAAGATGGTATCGAAGCACAGGTTGCTGCTCTTGTCATACCACTACTTAAACCTTTAGGTTTTCGTTTGGTTCGTGTGAAACTTCTTGGTCAAAATGGTTTAACACTTCAAATTATGGTTGAGCGTGCCGATGGTTCTATGACCATAGAAGATTGTGAAACTGTTAGTCGAACAGTTTCTCCCCTCCTTGATGTACAAAATGTTATTGAACGCAAATATCATTTAGAAATCTCATCACCTGGAATTGATCGTCCATTGGTAAGAAAATCTGATTTTTTTCATTGGCAAGGGCATCTTGCAAAAATTGAAACCAAAATAACAATTGATGGGCGCCGAAAATTTCGTGGGACACTTACAAATATCACGCAAGATGGATTTATTTTAAACACTGATAAAGCTGCTTATGGAGAAGCCATGTATACCCCTATTTCCTTTTGTGATATCATAAATGCGCATTTAGTGCTTACCGATGAGCTTATTCGCGATGCATTGAAACAAAATAAAGATTTAAGTCAACAATTCATTGCCGAAGAGAACGCTAACGACTCTATACAGACGCTCAATTTCAAAAAATAATATCACTGGGAAATACCCATCGTGTGGCACAAAGAAGGAGAAAATTGATGGCTACAAGCGCTAACAGGCTTGAGATTCTGCAAATTGCAGATGCTGTTGCACGTGAAAAGTCAATCGACCGTGAAATTGTCATTTCTGCGATGGCTGATGCTATTCAAAAAGCAGCACGTTCTCGTTATGGTCAAGAAACCAATATTCGTGCTGAAATCAATTCTAAAACAGGTGAAATTAAATTACAGCGCCTGCTTAAAATCGTTGATGTCGTTGAAGACTATACAACGGAAATTACTTTGTCTGATGCTCTCAAACGTCAAGCAGAAGCAAAAATTGGTGATTTTTTTGCTGATCTTTTACCTCCTATGGATTTTGGACGTATCGCAGCACAATCTGCTAAACAGGTTATTGTACAAAAAGTACGCGATGCAGAGCGCGATCAGCAATATGAAGAATTCAAAAATAAAGTTGGTGAAATTATTTCTGGTACAGTTAAGCGTGTGGAATATGGTAACGTCATCGTTGATCTAGGGCGCGGTGAAGCTATTGTTCGCCGTGATGAATTAATTCCTCGTGAATCATTCCGCTATGGAGATCGCATTCGTGCTTTTGTCAATGATGTACACCGTGAAACGCGTGGTCCGCAAATTTTCCTTTCACGCACACATCCCCAATTTATGGTAAAACTTTTCACTATGGAAGTACCAGAAATTTATGATGGTATTATAGAAATCAAATCTGTTGCTCGTGATCCAGGTTCACGGGCTAAAATCGCCGTTGTTTCACGTGATGGTTCCATTGATCCTGTTGGAGCGTGCGTTGGAATGCGAGGAAGTCGTGTACAAGCTGTTGTTGCTGAATTACAAGGCGAAAAAATTGATATTATTCCTTGGTCGCCTGATGCGGCAACATTTGTCGTTAATGCACTGCAACCTGCTGAAGTTTCTAAAATCATCCTTGATGAAGATGCTGAACGGATTGAAGTTATTGTGCCAGATGATCAACTTAGCCTTGCTATTGGACGACGTGGGCAAAATGTTCGCTTGGCTTCGCAACTAACAGGATGGAACATTGATATTTTAACGGAAAAGGAAGAATCTGAAAATCGTCAAAAAGAATTTACTGAACGGAGTAAATTGTTTATGGAAGCCTTAGAGGTTGACGAAATGATCGGACAGGTTATGGCATCAGAGGGTTTTTCTTCTATTGAAGAAATCGCCTATATTGATCTTGAAGAAATCGCTTCTATTGATGGTTTTGACCATGATACCGCCGCTGAAATCCAAAGTCGTGCCCGCGAATATCTTGATCATCAAGAAAAAGAACTTGATGAAAAACGCAAAAAGCTTGGAGTTTCTGACGAATTGCGAACACTTCCTGGAATGACAAGTGCTATGTTGGTTGCTGTAGGTGAAGATGGTGTAAAAACAATAGAAGACTTTGCTGGCTATGCCGTTGATGATTTAGCTGGTTGGAGAGAACGTAAAGAAGGTCAAACACAGAATTTTTCTGGTATTTTAACCCCTTTTGACATTACACGCGCAGATGCAGAAGCTATGGTTTTAGCCGCACGTGTACAAGCAGGCTGGATAGACCAAGCTGATCTTGTTACAGAAAGTCCTGTAGAAGATGAAAATTCTGCAGAAAATGAAAAAACAGATGATTTGGATGTGGATACACTTTAAATGAACGAACGGACTTGCATTGTGACCCGAAAAAATGCTTCAGCACAAACGCTGATCCGTTTTGTTATTGGTCCCAATAACCAAATTGTTCCTGATCTTAAAGCGAATTTACCAGGGCGTGGCGTTTGGATTTCTGCCCATCACGCTGTTATTGAGAAAGCAATCAAACAGAAAGCTTTTCATAGAAATTTTAAAACAGATGTTGAGGTTGCACCAAATCTTGTGCATATTGTTGATACGCTTTTACTAAAAGCCGCTCTTTCAAGCCTTTCCATGGCACGAAAAGCGGGAGCAATTGTTATGGGAGCAACAAAGGTTGACGCTGCTATCCGCTCTGGTAAAGTTATTCTTGTACTTCATGCTAAAGAAGCAACAGAAGATGGGAAACGAAAAATTGCACAGGCCATCCATTCAATACAACAACAAACAAATCGGACTATAAAAACCATATCTTTATTTACAAGTGATGAAATGCGAGTGGCTTTTGGCTCTAATCCTGTAATGCACGCGGCCTTACTGGACACAAAAGCTGCTGAAGGATTTCTCAAAACAACATGTAAATTGATCAGCTATCGTGACGACAAGCATAGTAAGTCTAGTGAGATGACGGCACAAGCCGTGAAGGAAGTACAATGAGTGAAAATAACAACGACAAAACAACCGTCAAGAAGACACTAACTCTCAAGAGGTCTGTCTTGGAAACGAGCACGGTTAAACAAAATTTTAGTCATGGCCGTACGAAGGCTGTCGTTGTCGAAACCAAACGGCGTAAAATTACGCGACCTGATGAAAAAGCTGAAACCCTACAGCCCATTACAAAGCCGCATGTGGCCCCCCAGCGTTCTAAACCGCGTTTTGAGGGGAAAAAGCCTCAAGAATCTGTGACCAAAAGCAATCTTTCATCAACTGAAATGGAAGCGAGACTTCGCGCGTTAGAAGAAGCACATATCCAAGAAAAAATAACGCGAGAACAAGCCGAAGAAGAAGCAAGACGCGCTAAAGAGCGTGAAGAAATTTTACAGCAAGAAATTAAAGAAAAAGAAATACATCTCCAACAAGAAGAAGAAATATTGCCAGTACAGACTCCACCTGTTCCCCCTCTCATTGAACAGACAGATATTCCTATTGCGCCTAAACACACAACCGTGGTTGAAAAACGCAAAATAGATGACAATAAAGAGGAAGAACGGCATAGTCGACGTGCTAATCCTGCTAAGTCAGAAATACGTGTACCCAAAGTTGTCAAAGGAGCTGATGAGCGGAGACGTGGAAAGCTAACTCTGAATAGTGCACTGGATGAAGAAGGAACCGCACGTGGGCGCTCAATGGCTGCAATGCGGCGTAGACAGGAAAAGTTTAAGCGTGCACAAAATCAAGAACCAAGAGAAAAAATTTCTCGCGAAGTTGTTCTTCCTGAAACGATTACCATTCAAGAGCTCGCACAACGTATGACTGAGCGTTCTGTTGATGTGATTAAATTCTTGATGAAACAAGGACAAATGATGAAACCTGGCGATGTTATTGATGCAGATGTTGCCGAACTCATCGCTGTTGAATTTGGCCATACTGTTAAACGTGTTTTAGAATCTGACGTAGAAGAAGGTATTTTTAATATAATAGATAATCCTCAAAACATGCAGCAGCGCGCCCCTGTTGTAACCATTATGGGCCATGTTGACCACGGAAAAACTTCTCTTTTGGATGCTATTCGTAAAGCAAATGTTGTTTCTGGCGAAGCAGGAGGTATTACGCAGCATATTGGTGCCTATCAAGTAGAACAAAACGGTCAAAAAATTACCTTTATTGATACACCAGGTCATGCTGCATTTACCGCTATGCGTGCACGCGGAGCTCGTGTTACTGATATTGCTGTTCTCGTTGTAGCCGCTGATGATAGTGTTATGCCTCAAACGATTGAATCAATCAATCATGCGAAAGCTGCTGGTGTACCTATCATTGTTGCTATCAACAAAATTGATAAACCAGCTGCGAATGCACAAAAAGTGCGTACAGAACTTCTACAACATGAAGTGTTTGTTGAAACTATGGGCGGAGAAACTTTGGACGTTGAAGTTTCTGCTAAAACTGGTCAAAATCTTGATAAACTTCTCGAAGCTATCCTTCTTCAAGCTGAAATGCTTGATCTGAAAGCAGATCCTCAACGAACTGCAGAGGGCGTTATCATTGAAGCCAAATTGGATCGCGGACGTGGGTCTGTTGCAACAGTTCTTGTTCAAAAAGGTACATTACACCCTTCTGATATTATAGTTGCTGGAAATGAATGGGGTCGTGTACGTGCTTTGATTGACGACCATGGCCGCCATGTCAAAGAGGCCGTTCCCTCTACACCAATTGAAATTTTAGGCATGCAAGGAACACCACAAGCCGGAGATCGTTTTGCTGTTGTCACACATGAAGCAAAAGCGCGTGAAATTTCTGAATATCGGCAACGATTAGCACGTGATAAAGCTGTTGCGCGGCAAACTGGTTCGCGTGGTTCTCTTGAACAGATGATGACAAAATTGCAAACGACTGGTGTTAAGGATTTTTCTCTTATTATAAAAGGAGATGTTCAAGGATCAATTGAAGCAATCGCTTCAGCATTGGAAAAACTCGGAAATGACGAGGTTCGTGCGCGTATTGTACATTCTGGTGCTGGAGGAATTACCGAAAGTGATATTTCTCTTGCAGAAGCTTCTAACTCTGCTGTAATTGGCTTTAATGTTCGAGCCAATAAGCAGGCACGTGATTTTGCTAAAACACAAGGAATTGAAATTCGTTATTACAACATCATTTATGATCTTGTTGACGATATCAAGGCTGCTATGTCTGGATTACTCTCACCAGAACAGCGTGAAACTTTCCTTGGTAATGCTGAAATTCTAGAAGTCTTTAACATTACAAAAATTGGAAAAGTTGCAGGATGTCGTGTTACAGAAGGTAAAATAGAACGAGGAGCCGGTGTTCGCCTTATCCGCGATAATATCGTTATTCACGAAGGAAAGCTGAAAACACTCAAACGCTTTAAGGATGAAGTCAATGAAGTGCAAAGTGGTCAAGAATGTGGGATAGCCTTTGAAAATTATGAAGACATGCGTGCAGGAGACATCATTGAAACCTTCCGTATCGAACATATTAATCGCACATTATAAAATAATCCAATAACTTTACTCTGTTGTGAAATGAGAAAAGTTATTAGGTTTTATACACAATATCTCTTTTTCCTTATCTAAATGGTCAAAAAAGAGATCTTGTAGCAAGGATAAAACTTTGATGAAAAATGCAGGGACATCACAACGGCAACTTAGAGTAGCAGAGCAAGTACGTCATGCAATAGCGCATATATTACAGCGTGATATTTTGCTTGATGATATCTTAAAAGATATTGTTATTTCTGTCTCTGAAGTACGCATGTCACCAGATTTAAAAATTGCTACTTGCTTTGTATCACCTCTCAGCACTCTTAAAAATGCTTCTCATACCGATGTTGTTGATACCCTCAATAAACATAGTCGTTTTCTCCGTGGAGAAATCAGTCATGCGTTGCGACAAATGAAATATATGCCAGAACTGCGTTTCCGACTTGATAATAGTTTTGATAATTTTTCAAAAATTGATGCCCTCCTTCGCTCGCCTGAGGTTGCGCGCGATCTTCACCATAGTGATACAGATGAGGATTAAAGATATGGCGCGGCAACACAAGAAAAAGAGGCGTCCTGTTTCTGGCTGGGTCATATTTGATAAACCAAAAGGAATGAAATCAACAGAAGCTGTCTCACAAATCAAATGGCTCTTCCATGCTCAAAAGGCAGGACATGCGGGTACACTTGATCCTCTTGCTTCTGGTCTCCTTCCCATTGCATTGGGCGAAGCAACCAAAACCGTCCCTTACGTGATGCAAGGCAAAAAAACTTACCGTTTTCATATTGCTTGGGGGCAAGAGCGCTCAACAGATGATTTAGAAGGAGAAATAACGAAAACTTCTCTCATACGTCCAACACAAGAAGAAATACTTGCTCTTCTTCCTCAATATACAGGTGTTATTTTGCAAACACCTCCACAATTTTCAGCAATCAAAATTGCTGGAAATCGTGCCTATGATTTAGCGCGTGAAGGGGAAGTTGTTAAAATTCCGCCCCGTGAAGTGGAAATAGAAACTTTCAAGTTATTAGAAATGCCTACTAAAGAGCATTCTGTCTTTGAAATAACCTGCGGAAAAGGAACTTATGTGCGCTCTTTAGCACGCGATATGGGACGTGATCTCGGTTGCTATGGGCATATTGCTGATTTAAGACGTATTGCCGTCGCACCTTTTGATGAAGAAGATCTCATTACATGGGAGGAACTAAAAGCGGCCATTCCGCCAAATAAAAACACTACAGATGAGAATAATCGTTCTTTTGAAAAAAACTTCTCAACACTCGATGGGCTCTTAATTGACACAAGCGCCGCATTGGATTGCCTCCCTCACTATATCCTTAATGAAACTCAAGCACAGAGAATTATAAGAGGCCATTCTATCCTCTTGAATCATCACAAAGCAGCTCTTGATGAAGAGGAAATTTGTGTCCTCTATAAGGAACAACTTCTTGCTATTGGCACTCTCGACAAAGGTCTATTTAAACCAAAGCGGATTTTCACAATTTAATCGATTCTTTTCCCAACCACCTTTTGCGGAAAGATATTTTTCTCTATCAATTAAGAAAAATATGGTGCTTTTCATTGTCTATATTTACCGTATTCATATCAAAATTTAAGTCAGTGCTATAAGCTAACACCACCACACACTTTTTCCTCTTAATGTCGCAACAATCCTTGCATTTAAAGGATTCATAAAAGGCTTTTTATTTCTTTTTCAATCGTTTTTTACTCATACTTTAGTCCTCGTTTATAATGTACAAGCAAAGATATGGACTGATTTACTCTAAATAGATTTGAAACGAGAAAAGCTTAAGATTTTCAGAATCTATCACTCAACATGAAAAATGAAAAATAACCATTATAAATCAATTCATTAAATATTGAAACAACAATTTTTTTATGATTACGCTAACAAATTGATCGAAATAATATTAATATATGTAATATTTACAAAAACTGTTTTAACCCTAAGGGAGATGATCAGAGGAAACTTTTAAAAGCATCTCATTGGCTTGAGGTATTGTTTGGCGTTCAATCATACGGTGCACTCTTATACCGTTAGGAGCACAATTTAAATGACGCAGACGTTTATTGACTTCTGCATCCGCTTTTGTGCGACGATGATTATGGCGTAAATAATCTACCCATGTTGGCATATGATAAGCCTCTGTCCAATATTCAGGTCTTTCAAGATCTCGTAAAAGGACCCACTGACGCGCACCATCACGTAATCGAATATGGCGTCGACGCGTCATCACTTTGAGAAACTCTTCGAGTTCATTTTCATGAATTTGGTAATCAATCATTATCATGATCGGGCCACTTCTTGCTTTGAGGTCGAGTAATAGTTCCGGCTCTCTAAAATGATCAAGAGGATTTAAATCTATCTGAGGAATTTCTTGAATTCTAAATTTTACCCCTGCAAGAGCACCAAAAATCAAGAATAAAGAACAAACGCTCAAAGCAATTGTTGGAGAATAACCATCAGCCAAAACTCCCCAGATTGCACTTCCAATAGCCATCCCCCCATAAGATGCCGTTTGATAAAGTGCTAAAGAACGTGCAACAACCCAGCGTGGTGTAGATAGTTGTACAGATGTATTAAACAATGATAATGCCAAAACCCAACATAACCCTGCAGGAAATAAAGCAATATGGCTTATAATCAGGGAACGGCTGATTCCCAATAAAAAGCAAGAAAAGGCAAAACCAATAAATGCACTTGCAATAATTGTTTCTGAACGAAAATGATGCCGTACAACTGCATTAATAATACCTGCGGTCATGGCTCCTAACCCAAAACAACCGAGCAATGTACCATAAAGAAGGGCACTTCCTCCAAGAACTTTATGTGCAACAATTGGCAAAAGTGCTAAAATCGAAATTGCTCCTATACCGAAAAGGAACGCTCGAACCATAATACTTAAGAGATTAGGTGACATCGCAACATAACGCAAACCATCTGAGACAGCTCCTAACAGCCTTTCTCGTGGCAATGAGTTGTTTTCATAATTCGACTTCCAGAAAAACAACGCACCAATAAGAGGAATATAGCTTATAGCATTAAACAAAAAAGCAGCCGATGCCCCTAAAGTTGCAATAATGGCACCACCAATAGCAGGACCAACACTCCGCATCAAATTAAAGCCAACACTATTCAAACTAACAGCAGCAGGAATATTTTCCCTGCTCACAATATCTCCTATCGTTGCTTGCCAAGAAGGATTATAAAAAGCTGTGCCACATCCAATCAAAAACGTAAAACATAACAAAAGCCAAGGTGTTAGAAATCCCATATAGGCTAAAACAGATAAACTCATCGATATGACCATCATCATAATCTGTGCACACAACATAATTTGACGCCGATTAAAATTATCAGCTAATGCCCCTGCCATCAAAGAAAACATAACAAGTGGTAATGTTGTGGCACTTTGAACGAGCCCAACCATGGAATGCGAAGAACTAATCAACGCCATTAACCACCCTGCTCCAACAGCCTGTATCAGCCCCCCTAAATTAGAAATAAGAGTAGATGACCATAAATTTCGAAATACCGAATTACGAAAAAGTTTTAATGTTGAAATGCTCTGCATCTTTTTCCTCCAACGGTATTTATCACTTTTGTTACCACATACACGCTCATAATCTTTGTATCAAAAGGATGCATAATTGTTTAAAACACTTCTCATAAAACTCTATTTAAATCAATATTTCAAAACAAAAGCTTTTATTTAAAGAAAGACTTCAAAATGCTGTCAAGGACTAGTATTTTAACCTTCTTTCCTATATAAGAACGAAAATGGTAAGAGTCTTCGACTTTTCCTGTTTTCTCACAGACCCTTGCTGAACGACATCTCGGCTATGGGTGGCTTTATGTTTCTTCGTTTTTGGAAAGGATAATACGATGTCGATTACAGCTGAACGTAAAAAAGCTCTTGTCGCAGAATACGCAAACAAAGTTGGTGATACAGGATCACCAGAAGTGCAAATTGCTGTACTTTCTGAACGTATTTCTAATTTAACAAACCACTTTAAATCTCACAAAAAAGATAATCATTCTCGTCGTGGTCTTTTGAAGATGGTATCTCAACGTCGGCGTCTTCTTGATTATCTTAAAGGAGTTGACCAAAATCGTTATCAGACACTTATAAAGAAATTAGGTTTGCGTCGCTAAAAGAAAAATGGAAGTGGTATTTAAAAAACACCCATTTTTTCAACGTGTTGCTTTTAATTAAAAATTTTAAAAACTGATAAGTTATTATGGGATAGAACTGCTCATCGTTTCGCATTTAAGCAGTTTACTTCTCTTTTCTTGCAACAAAGATAAAAAGTATGTTGTCCACCCCAGATCTTGGAAGTATGCTACGCAAAACCAGAATGTGAGCAATCAAAGATTTAAACACTGGTCATTAAGGATAAAAAATGTTCAAAACGCACAAGATAGAAATTGAATGGGCCGGGCGTCCGCTCACCCTTGAAACAGGGAAAATAGCGCGTCAAGCTGATGGTGCAGTGATTGCTACCTATGGAGAAACGATTGTCTTAGCTACCGTTGTATCGGCCAAAATCCCAAAACCAGACCAGGACTTTTTTCCACTCACCGTTAATTATCAAGAAAAATCCTATGCTGTTGGTCGAATACCTGGGGGCTATTTAAAACGTGAAAGTCGACCAAGTGAAAATGAAACTTTGGTTTCACGTTTGATTGATCGCCCAATTCGTCCCCTTTTCGTTGAGGGATATAAAAATGATACACAAGTTATTGTTTCCGTTATACAGCATGATCTCGAAAACAATCCCGATATCCTTGCGATGATTGCATCTTCTGCCGCATTGACCCTGTCAGGTGTTCCTTTCATGGGGCCTATAGCCGGTGCCCGCGTTGGCTATTGTAATGGACAATATATTCTTAATCCTCATATCGATGAAATGCCTGAATCAAAACTTGATCTTGTTGTTGCTGGAACAGAAAGTGCTGTTTTGATGGTTGAATCAGAAGCACAAGAATTACCGGAAGATATCATGTTGGGGGCCGTAATGTTTGGTCACAAAGGCCTTCAACCTGTCCTTGATGCCATTATAAAGCTTGCTGAAGTTGCTGCAAAAGATCCTCGTGATTTTGTTCCTGAAGATCTTTCTGAGCTTGAAAAAGCGATGCAGAAAATGGCAGAACAGGATATACGAAAGGCTTACACAATTACTGATAAGCAAGAACGTTATGCTGCAATTGATGCACTAAAGACAGAAATCCTCAATAAATTTATGCCAGAACCAGAAAAAGACTGTCAATTTAGTGCAGATCAAATTGCAACCGTATTTAAACAGTTGCAAGCAAAAATTGTTCGCGGAAACATTCTTGATACCCAAAAGCGGATTGATGGACGCAATCTTTCTACCGTACGCCCTATCCAATCAGAAGTAAGTATTTTACCCCGCACACATGGATCAGCACTCTTTACCCGCGGAGAAACACAAGCGATTGTCGTTGCAACATTGGGAACTGGTGAAGATGAACAATATGTTGATTCTTTGACAGGAATGTATAAGGAAACATTCCTTCTCCATTACAATTTTCCACCATTTTCAGTGGGTGAAACGGGACGCCTTGGTTCTCCAGGTCGTCGTGAAATTGGACATGGCAAATTGGCATGGCGGGCAATTCACCCCATGTTACCAACGAAAGAATCTTTTCCTTATACCATTCGTGCTGTCTCAGAAATCACTGAATCCAATGGCTCTTCTTCTATGGCAACGGTTTGTGGAACCTCACTTGCTCTTATGGATGCTGGTGTTCCTCTAGCACGCCCTGTTGCTGGTATTGCTATGGGCTTGATTAAAGAAGGAGAACGCTTTGCTGTTCTTTCTGATATTTTAGGGGATGAAGATCATCTTGGAGATATGGATTTTAAAGTCGCAGGAACAGAAAATGGTATTACTGCCTTGCAAATGGATATCAAAATTGATGGTATTACCGAAGAGATTATGAAAATCGCGCTTGAACAAGCCAAAGGTGGACGAATCCATATCCTTAATGAGATGGCGAAAGCTTTAACCAGTGCACGTGCTGAGCTGAGTGAATTTTCTCCACGAATCGAAGTTATGAATATTTCTGTCGATAAAATCCGTGATGTTATCGGCTCTGGTGGTAAAGTTATTCGGGAAATCGTGGAACAAACTGGAGCAAAAATTAATATTGAAGATGATGGTACCATTAAAATTGCTTCTGCTGATGCTAAAACCATTGAAGCAGCAAAACGTTGGATCCATTCTATTGTCGATGAGCCTGAAGTTGGTGCTATCTACCAAGGAACAGTTGTAAAAACTGCAGAATTTGGTGCATTTATAAACTTCTTTGGTTCTCGTGATGGACTCGTTCATATCTCTCAGCTTGCATCAGAACGCGTCACCAAAACAACAGATATTGTAAAAGAAGGTGACAAAGTTTGGGTTAAATTAATGGGCTTTGATGAGCGTGGAAAAGTTCGGTTATCAATGAAGGTCGTTGATCAAACAACCGGAAAGGAAATCACCAGTGATAAAGCGATGAATGAAGAAAAGTGCGTGGATGAAAAAAAACAACCTGAAAATAAGCGCCGCCGTAAGAAAGAAGAGTAAGTTTTTCCTCTTATCGTATCATGAAATGCCATCCCAACATTGGAGTGGCATTTTTCTTTGAAAGAGTCATATGTGTTATTATTTTTGCCTTTTGAAAATCATGAACTCCCGTATCCTGATCCAAACCAGTGTTGGCTAAGTTTTGGTTTAACAGAAATCCCAGCTCCAGAATGGGCACAAAATTTAAAAGTTATTACGCCTTGGCGACCAGATTTTTTAAAATTTGTCGATACTCAATTTCACTGCTCTCCTCAAATAGATAAAACTTTCAGCTATGATGGTGCATTTTTACATTTGAGCAAATATCGTGGTTTGAACCAAAATTGTTTTCTTGATTTATTAGAGTGCGTTAAACCCAATGGATGGATTGTAATCAGTGGGGATAAAATTGCTGGTGCTGCTTCAATGATGAAATGGGTCAAAACAATTGTTCCCATCACCAATAAATTGTCTAAAAATCATGGTCTTGTATTTTGGTTGCAAGTTCCTCAACAAATTGAGAGACATAACATTGCGCAATTGCGCTCACCACCGCTCACTTTTGGTAAATTTCAAACCACTTCTGGTATGTTCTCACACGGACGTATTGATCCAGGATCTGCTGCGCTTGCTTCTTATATGCTCAAAATTATTTCTGGAAAAACGGCTGATTTTGGTGCTGGATGGGGTTATCTTTCTCACGTTGCGCTTGAAAGAAGTGAAAAACTCACCGCTCTCGACCTTTATGAAGCAGACTACAATGCTTTGAGAGCAGCAAAACAGCACCTTAAATCCATAACAGCTCCTTTTCCAATTCATTTTTATTGGCATGACCTTGTACATGAACCTATCACAAATCTATATGACACAATCATTTCAAATCCACCGTTTCACACACAACAAACAACAGATGTTTCATTAGGAAAAAATTTTATTATAAATGCTGCAAAGTGCTTAAAGCCAAGCGGCAGTCTGCTTTTTGTTGCAAACCGCCACCTGCCTTATGAAACATTATTAAAAAATATTTTCCGCACAGTGTTGATACATGAACAAGCCCATGGTTTCAAAATTATCGAAGCACGCAGATAAACAGAACAAGCAATAACTTTCAAAGAATAAAACGTGAAAGATCGATATCAGCAGCAAGCTCGCCAATAGATTTTCTCACATAAGCAGCATCAATTTTAAACGATGTTCCAGCTTTATCAGGTGCAGTGAAAGAAATCTCATCCAAAACGCGCTCCATCACTGTTTGCAAACGACGTGCCCCTATATTTTCAATCCTTGCATTTAAATCTACAGCAATATCTGCTAAAGCATCAATTGCATCATCGGTAATTTCCAAATGAACCTCTTCTGTTGCCATAAGAGCAATATATTGTTTAATCAAACTAGCTTCTGGTTCCGTTAGAATGCGCCGTAAATCTTCCCTTGTTAAAGGGTTCAGCTCCACACGGATGGGCAAACGTCCTTGAAGTTCCGGTAATAAATCAGATGGCTTGGAAACATGAAATGCACCTGAGGCAATAAAAAGAATATGATCTGTTTTGATTTGCCCATATTTTGTAGCAATTGTTGTTCCTTCAACCAAAGGCAAAAGATCCCGTTGAACGCCCTCACGCGAAACCGCAACACTTGCTCCACCATCCCTAGTTGCAATTTTATCAATTTCGTCGATAAAAACAATACCGTCATTTTCAGCAACACGAAGCGCCTCTTGAATAATTTGCTCCTGATCAAGGAGTTTTTCAGATTCATCATCAATGAGCGGTTTAAAAGAATCCTTTACTGTCGTCTTACGGACTTTTGTACGACTGCCCATTTTGCCCAAAATATCTGATAAATTCATAATACCCATTTGTGCCCCAGGCATACCAGGAATATCAAAGGTTGAAGCACTATTGCTATTATTATCGGCGACTTCAATTTCAATCTCTTTCTCATCCAATTCACCTTCACGCAATTTTTTACGAAAACTATCACGGGTAGCAGGACTTGCTGTTTTACCAACAAGGGCGTCTAAAACCCGCTCTTCAGCATTCACGTGAGCCTTTTCTTTTATTTCATCCCGTTTCTTTTCACGCACAAGAGAAATGGCAATTTCAACAAGATCTCGAATAATTTGCTCAACATCACGTCCCACATAACCAACTTCAGTAAATTTCGTCGCTTCTACTTTCACAAAAGGTGCTCCAGAAAGTTTTGCTAATCGACGTGCGATTCCTGTTTTACCAACACCTGTTGGCCCTATCATTAAAATATTTTTTGGCATAACTTCTTCACGCATCGGCTCATCAAGCTGTTGCCTACGCCACCGATTGCGCAATGCAATAGCTACAGAGCGTTTGGCATCATTTTGGCCAATAATAAAACGATCAAGTTCAGAAACAGTCTCACGAGGGGAAAATACAACACACATTTAAATAGCTTTCTCTAAAGAAGATAATTCTGCATCCAATGTTTCAATCGTAAAATGATCATTGGTGTAAACACAAATTTTAGCGGCAATAGCCATAGCTTTACGAGCAATAGTTTCTGCATCTAAATCCAAATCCATGAGTGCACGCGCTGCTGAAAGAGCAAAATTTCCTCCAGAGCCAATTGCCATAACCCCATCTTCTGGTTCTAAGACATCACCAAGCCCTGTTAGAGCCAAAGTTACTTTCTTATCAGCCACGAGCATCATTGCTTCGAGACGACGCAAATAGCGATCTGTTCTCCAATCTTTTGCAAGTTCCACACAAGCACGCATAAGCTGATCAGGATATTGTTCAAGCTTTGTTTCCAATCTCTCCAGTAATGTAAAAGCATCTGCCGTAGCACCAGCAAAACCAGCAATAACCACTCCGTTCTTTCCAAGACGACGCACTTTACGTGCATTGCCTTTCATAATTGTCTGTCCAAGAGAGACCTGACCATCCCCAGCCATCACGACTTGTCCACCTTTTCGTACCGTAATAATTGTTGTACCATACATTATGTCTGGCTTATGTTCTGTCATAAGGAAACTCCTTAATATTAACTTTACTTTTTAATATTGATTTCTTTTCATACAATGTAAAACTCAATTACTATTGTCCTATTTAAGAACATATACAGCAAAACACAATGATTCAGCATAACTCAATTTGTTGAAAATGGAAAAATGATATCATTGTTGTCAATGTAAATTACTGCTAAATAGCTTTATATAAACAGTTTGTGCTTTTTAGAGGAAAATTATGAAAAAAATAGCCATAGGGACCTTAGGTGGAACAATTGCAATGACTGCTGATAGTTTTGGTCACATGCAACCGACTTTAACTTCAGATAACCTCATAAAAAGTGTTCCTGATTTAAATAACGTTGCTGATATTCATGCACAAACATTAATGCAAATACCAAGTGGATCTTTATCGTTTCAAATGCTTTTTGAAATAATTAAGTGGGCAAAACAACAAATAAACGCTGGTGCAGAAGGTATTGTTTTAACACAAGGGACTGATACTCTGGAAGAAACAGCTTTTTTTCTTTCTCTTTATTGGAAAGAAGCCGAACCACTCATCATAACCGGCGCTATGCGCATGCCTCATGAAGCAGGCGCCGATGGCCCCGCAAACATTTTAGCAGCCACTCGTGTCGCAGCAGCCACACAAAGTCGTAACAGGGGCGTTCTCGTTGTCATAAATGATGCAATTCATTCACCTTATTGGCTCTATAAAAGCCATACCGTCAAAGTCGAAACATTTCAATCAGGTCTTGCAGGTGTTTTAGGAACTATTTTAGAGGGAAAACTTATTTATTTCAATGATCGAAAATTTTTTCCGACAACGTTTGATCTTCCCCAAAACCATGATCATCAAATTGCACTCCTCTATTCCTCTTTATCATCTGGTGCACAATTAATGAAACTATGCCTTGAAAGTGGGTATTATGCTGGAGTTGTTATTGCTGGTTTTGGTGCGGGGCACTGTAGTTTTCAAGAAGCAGACCTTGTACAACAATATGCACAAAAAATACCAATCATTATTGCTAGTCGTTGTTGTAATGGCTCAACAACTCGTATAACTTATGGCTATAAAGGCTCCGAAATCGATATGATTGCTTCTGGTGCTCTCATGTCTGGTTATTTATCAGCCGTAAAAGCGCGTCTACTTTTATGGACTTTTTTGGCGCAAGGGCACTCATTAGCACAAATCCGTGCAAACTGGAATGACTGGACTATAAGTTAATGAAAAATGATCCATTATCTTAAAAGAAGAGAGCATGCAAAACAAAATTTATTTGAAAATAAAGCCGCTCATCTGTCTACTCTTAATCAATTGCTGCTGCAAGAAAATCTCGACAAATACAAATGATTGATACGACTATACAAAAAATTAATCAGAAAGATAATCTGGTCAAATCCGTTTCTGACCGATATTCACCCTATCGTGTTTTTACTGCACAAGAATGGTCAGAGTTTCGTGAAGACACACCTCTTACTTTGACTTTTGATGAAATTAAGCGTTTACGCTCTATTGATGATCCTATCGATCTTAAAGAAGTCCAACGCATTTATCTTTCTTTATCGCGTCTGTTATCATGCCATGTTGAAGCAGTACAGGAACTTTTTCACAAACGTCAGCAGTTTCTCCATCAAGAAGAGAGTAGAAAAACGCCCTTTATTATTGGAATTGCTGGTTCTGTAGCTGTAGGAAAATCAACCACGGCTCGCATTCTTCAAGAACTGTTGAAACGTTGGACATCTAGTCTTAAAGTTGATCTAATCACAACGGATGGTTTTCTCTATCCTAACGCAATCTTACAGCAAAAAAATCGTATGAATCGTAAAGGATTTCCTGATTCCTATGACATTAAAAAACTGCTGTGCTTTCTTTCGGCTATAAAAGCAGGTATCGGAAATGTTCGTGCCCCACTTTACTCACATATGACCTATGATGTTCTAGAAAATCAGACAATTACCATTGATCGTCCTGATATTTTAATTGTTGAAGGTATTAATGTATTACAAGTCAGTGATCTTCCTAAAGATGGAAAAGCTATTCCTTTCGTATCAGATTTTTTTGATTTTTCAATCTATGTCGATGCCGAAACAGAAGTCATTCGTCACTGGTATTTGGAGCGCTTTAAACGTTTGCGTAAAACAACTTTTCAAAATCCTGAATCCTATTTTCATCGTTATGCCCACCTCAATGAAAAAGAAGCCTCAAAAATCGCTGAGGATCTTTGGCAAACGATTAATTTAAAAAATTTACAGGAAAATATATTGCCAACACGACCACGGTCCAATCTCATTCTACGAAAGGGAAAAAATCATTTGGTCGAATATGTCGCACTTAGACGGCTATAAGGATCTCATAACTATGCACCACCACATTCATTTTACCTCAACGCGTATCGATAACAGTTGCCCTATCATATTGGTAAACCAAAGAACTCTTGCCAACTTATCACTTGATGCGTCAACAACAGCATGGATAAAAGTTAATGACTTTACTGGTAAAGCAGGACAAATACTCTTTATTCCTCACGAAACGGGGCATTTAAAAAAAGTTTTATTTGGAATTGGCAATGGTAACGATCCTTTTATCACAGGACTGCTTGCTCAAAAGCTTCCTGCTGGTCAATGGCATTTAGAAGGTACAACCTCTGATGAAATAAATACCTATCTTGGATTGGCATTTGGTAGCTATCAATTTAATCGCTATCGTCAAAATTCTTCTTTCAAATCATTATCTATCCATGTCAATGAGGCGATTGATCTCAATGAGCTCCAACGAATTTATGAAGCTGTCTTTTTCGTCCGTGATCTCATTAATATTCCAGCCAATGATATGAACCCTGATACTCTCGAAAAAGAAGCTCGAAAACTAGGAAAAACCTACGGTGCTCATATCAAAAGTATTTGTGGAGACGATCTCTTAATCCATAACTTTCCGATGATTCATGCTGTAGGACGAGCAGGCAGCACTGCACCACGACTGATTGAGTTACTCTGGGGGCAAGAACATCATCCTAAAATAACGTTGGTGGGCAAAGGCGTAACTTTTGATACTGGAGGTCTCGATATTAAATCAGCCAATAACATGTTGCTTATGAAAAAAGATATGGGGGGTGGAGCAAACGTTTTGGGATTGGCTAAACTTATCATGGATGCAAAATTGCCTTTCCGTTTACGCGTTTTGATTCCAGCTGTAGAAAATGCAATTTCTGGGAATGCTTACCGACCAAGTGATATTCTCAAAAGTCGTAAAGGTTTAAGTGTTGAAGTAGGTAATACAGATGCTGAAGGGCGCCTTGTCCTTGCCGATGCACTCGCCTATGGTGATGAAGAAAGTCCACAATTCATGCTTTGTATGGCTACTTTAACAGGGGCAGCGCGTATAGCATTAGGACCAGATCTTCCCGCATTTTATTGTAATGATTCAATATGGGCACAACAAATTTCTGAATCTGCTCACGCTGTCTTTGATCCTCTTTGGCAAATGCCCCTTTGGAAACCTTACCAAGAGATGTTATCATCACCAATTGCTGATCTTAACAATGTAACTGGAAACAGCTTTGCTGGTTCTATAACAGCTGCTTTATTTCTTAATTCTTTTGTTGAAAAAGCTGAACATTTTGCGCACTTTGACCTTTATGGATGGATTCCAAAAGAAAAACCAGGATACCCTGTTGGTGGATCAGCACAAACTATTCGTGCCCTTTATAATATTTTTAAAAAATGAATTTTGACACAAATATCCACAAAAATGGACAATTTTGCAATTTCAAGAACAGTTGCTATCGTTTTAAATTGTGTTCTTAGTTTTGTTTGAGGATAAAAATCTTACCAATACAGCTTTCATGAGTTTGTTTAAAAGTAAGAAATAACAAAATGGAAAGCAAAAAGATGATCTCTAAAGACCCAAGACTTCATGCATTCAGAGATGATCTAGCAGATCAACGTCTTGAAACAGAAATTACAGCTCAGCGCTTTGTTCAAGGTGAAAAAAGACGTGTTAATACAGCGGTCGCTGGACTTTTTAAAGAAAATAGTAAAAAAAGTGAAAGACAAACAGAATGCTTATTCGGAGAAGAACTTCTCATTTTTGAACAAGGGGAAACAATGTCGTGGGGACAATCACTCAAAGATGGTTATGTTGGTTATATTGATACAAAAGTTCTTTGTACATCAACCATAAAACAAACGCATGTGGTTTCAGTACCACGCACATTTAAATATTTACACGCTGACTTACGTGGACCAATAGTATCCCCATTATCTATGGGAAGCAAAGTCAGTGTTGTTGATGAAATTGAAGTCCGTGACACAATGTATTCTATTCTTGAAAATGGAACAGCAATCATTACGAGTCATCTCAACCCCATTGGACGCGTATATGAAGATTATGTCACAGTTGCAGAAACCTTTATCCGTACACCTTATCTTTGGGGTGGTGTCAGCGGTTTTGGAATTGATTGTTCGGGACTCATTCAGCTCTCTATGATGATGACCGATCAAATAGTTTTACGTGACACCGATATGCAGCAAGAAACTATAGGCAGTCCTCTTACAGATACTGATAAACTTCAACGAGGCGATTTAATTTTTTGGAAAGATCATGTTGCTATTATGGTTGATCACGCAAATATTATTCACGCAAATGGTTTTTCTATGGACGTTATGATTGAGCCCTTGGAAAAAGCAATTACGCGTATCGCTAAAAAAAATCAATATCCCATCGCAAAACGCCGTCCAATTCAAGAAACTTCATACATGCCTCCTATAAAAAATTAATTGAATGTTTTATTATTACAATATATTGATTTATAATGATAATTATCCATCATTCACTCTGCGTCAAGCATTCTAAATATCGTAAGATTTTTTATTTCAAATCTGTTTTTATGTTGGATCAATCAAAGCCGCTTGTCTGTTCATCACAAGCGGAATTGATGTATAAGTAAAAATGATTACGAAAAGAAAAATATCCCTTCTGAATGCCCTCAAATACCAAGAGCTATCGTAACTAACATTGGAACCAGCTTACTCCTTCATAAGCGTAAAGATAGTGGCGCTCAATAGATTTTATCCTATAAAGCTTTACCATTATACCATTCACGAGTGCCGGCACGAAATGGGCTTTGGAATATTGCGAGATGCCTCTTTTAAACAACCCCGCAAATATGCAACACAATGGCGTTCTATATTACGTAAGGGATATGCCCCTCTTAATCAAAAGCAACATTTTTTGAAATTTTTCCTATTATCGATATCTTATGAAAGAAATACTCCTAATATCTCTCGGTGCATCCAAGACAATCTCTCAATAATAATCGCGAAAAGTATAAATCCATTATCTACCACCATTTTTATGCTTATGAAGCGTGCAAAGGCATCATTATACACTTTGCCAATTCTCAATGTTGCGATAACCCTTGGCTATTGGAGAGTATTCTTTCAACACGTATTTTATTTCTTTCTTAAATAATTTTATCCACATGACCCGCCCCGCTTGGAACGTGCAAAAGAATGGTTTTGACTAATTTAACATAAAACAGATTTGAAATGAGAAAATTTTTATGACCCTAGACTTTCCCATTCAACATAAAAAAATTATAAATTATCATTATAACTCAATATATTGATTTATAATTTAAGCAATATTTCCTCCTTATAACACATTAAAGAAGGTGATTTTTCAATACCTGAACCAATGGTTTATCAGCATCAGGCATAGGGTATTTATCAAGATCATTAATAAAAACCCATTCTAAATTTTGGCCCTCTCGTCCTTGCGCAACGCCCTCATAATGGTCACAAAGATACAATGGCATTAAGAGATGAAATGTTTTATAGCTATGACTTGCAAATGTTAAAGGGTGTAAATTATTTGGTTGAACATAAATACCAAGCTCTTCCTCTAATTCACGAATCAATGATGCTTCCGGAGTTTCACCTTGCTCAACCTTGCCACCAGGGAACTCCCATAAACCAGCCAATGATTTTCCTTCAGGACGCTGTGTAAGCAAAACACGATTATTCTGATCTAACAGAGCACATGCAACAACAAGAAGAATGGAACTTTTCATACACATATCACTCCCCAATAGGGAACATAAAGATAACTGACTTTTCTATCATATCCCCTCTGCTCCTAAAAGAGCTCACATACCCCATTTGCTCTGAAAAATAATAAACTGTTAAATATAAAGTGCATCCATTAACTTCTGTAATCGCTATTGATCATAACGTACTCTTTTGTTAAATCGCAAGACCAAACCGTCGCCGTACTCTTACCCAAACCGATATCAACACGAATCGTGATGTGCTTACCTTGCATATAAGTACCTATTGTCTCTTCACAATACTCAGGATCTCGTACGCCATTCACGGCCACACGATGCTCACCAAACCAAATCGTCAATAGATCACGATCGACTTCAACACCGGCCTTCCCAACTGCCATAACGACCCGCCCCCAATTCGCATCTTCACCGGCAATAGCCGTTTTTACGAGCGGTGAATTTGCAATTGATAAAGCAATAGTTTTAGCTGCATTATTTGTTGTAGCACCCACCACATTAACCTCAATTAAATGACGAGCACCTTCACCATCACAAACAACTTGTAGTGCAAGTTCATGCAGAAGTGCACTCAATTGTTTCACAAAAACCCCATAACGCGGATCAGATTTACTTGTAAGACATGGAAAATGTTCTTTTCCTGTCGCAAACAACATAAGCGTATCTGAAGTTGAGGTATCGCTATCAACAGTAATTGAATTGAAAGAACCCTCAACTGCCTCTGATAACATGGATTGGAGTGCATCCGAAGAAATGGTAGCATCACTAACCACAAATGACAGCATTGTCGCCATATCGGGTGCAATCATACCAGCACCTTTTGCAATTCCATTAATGGTAACACGCTCTCCCCCACAGTCAAAAGTGCGGGTCGCAAGTTTTGGAAATGTGTCCGTTGTCATTATGGCTTTTGCAGCTTCCAACCAATTTCCCTCTTCTGCTGTCTCTGTCATACTTGGTAAAAGATTGACAATACCCGATGCATCCATTGGCTCACCAATAACACCCGTAGAAGCTATAAAAATTTCATCTTCTCTAACCTTTAAAGCGTTCGCTGCTGCACAAATAATTGCATCGGTTGTGTGCTTTCCTTTGCTTCCTGTAAAAGCATTTGCATTTCCAGAATTCACAACAACACCCCTCGCAACCCCATGAGGAAGCGATGCACGACAATGCTCTACAGGGGAAGATGGACATTTTGAACGGGTAAAAACACCGGCCACACTCACTGGCTTATCGAATATGATGAAAAGAAGATCTGTACGATCTTTATATTTAATCCCAGCTTCAGCTGTTGCTATCCGTACACCAGATAATGGAGAAAGCTCTTGGATCTTTTGAGGCGACAAAGGAGAGATTTTCAAAACCACAATATGCTTTCTATAAAAAAATGAAATGATTGCAGATCAATAACCTCTCATAGAAAACTGCTAGGCTTTTTGAACAAAACTAACCTAGCAAATTATCTATTAAAGAGGCTATCTACTTATTTTTCCTAGCTATTCCGTATCTTCTTCATCAGATGTCTCATCGGGAAGTAGCGTCCCATTTTGATGAAGCGATTCCATGATTTTTGTAACATTAGGATCAGGGTATTTCACATCTATCTTGCTACGCAAATCAACAATCAGTTCTTGATAGCGCTTTTTTATCAGCTGTGTCCGCAACATCTCTTTAACATCATCAAATGCAGGCGGTTGTTTTACACGACGATCTTCTAATTTAATAATATGCCAACCAAAAGGACTTTCAACGGGTTGTTTTGTGTATTCGCCAACTTTCAAACCAAATGCGGCATCTTCAAAAGGCTTGACCATTTGACCATGGCTAAAATAACCAAGATCACCCCCAACGGCAGCAGAACCATCTGTTGAACTTTTCTTTGCAATCTCTTCAAAATTTTCGCCTTTATTTAAATGCTTAATGATAGCTTCTGCTTCTTTTCTCGTTTTGACCAAAATATGACGCGCTTTAACCTCATCCTCTTTAGGTAAAGCAGCAACTTCTTGCTTATAAAGAGCTTCCAAATCAGTATCCGATATTTTATCAACAATCGCCTGTTTAAAATAAAGCTGTTGAAGAACATTGTCACGCATGACTGCCATACGTTTATCGTAAGCTTCTGTCTTATCAAGACCTTTGCTTCTTGCTGCTTTTGCGAGGGCCTGCATATCTAAATAAGCTTTTAGAACCATCATACGGCGTTGTTCATCAGGAAAACGTGCTAAATTAGGATTTATTTCAAGCGCTAAATCATCCAATTGGCCTGCTGTAATATTTTTCCCATCAATAACCGCCATAACATGAGAAGGAGAAACGGCTTTTTCAGAAGCTTTCTCTAAAGTCTTTAAATCACTCGACGATGAATTCAAACCTTCTTGAGCACTCACCCCTAAACTTGTACTTGCCAATAAAGTTGATGCTAAAAAAAGCGTGATAAAGTTAAATTTCATAAATATACTCCTTAAAAATGAAGGCAGGTTCAAGATTCCAATTTTCTTTACCATAACACTTTAATCTTTAAACATAGAGAAATAAATTAGTAATTTTATTTAAAAAAAGTATAAAATTATCCTTTTATCTCAGTTTCTCCAATCCTATCTAATGCAGATGAAAAACATGATAATAGAGAAAAATGACATATTGTATCTTAAATTACTTTGTATTGTATCAGTTAAATAGCATACTTAAAGTTGACATAAAGCGCTTAGCCTCTTATCTCTACTTTACAATTAGAGTGAAAAATTGCACACCAGCAAGTATAATGGTACCATCTGCATTTCATGATGTCACTAATGATATCAGATAATTTGAAGAAAATGTAGAGTATGGGGAGAGCGTATGAATTACCCAACAAGAGTGACAACAATTAAAAGAAAGGGCCAGAGATGGTCAGTTTAGGTGTTTTTGCCCGTAAGTTTTTTGGTTCAGCTCATGAGCGACATCTCAAAGCACTCCGCCAAAAAGTTGCACAAATTAATGCTTTGGAAGAACAATTCGTAAAATTAAGTGATGAGCAGCTTTGCCAAAAAACAGATGCCTTTCGTAAACGTCTTAGTGAAGGTGAGAGTGTTGATTTGCTCTTACCAGAAGCTTTCGCGACTGTTCGTGAAGCCGCAAAACGTGTTTATGACATGCGTCCTTTTGACGTGCAACTTATTGGTGGAATGGTCCTTCACGACTGCGGCATAGCTGAAATGCGTACTGGTGAAGGTAAAACATTAATGGCAACTCTACCAATTTATCTCAATGCATTGGAAGGTAAAGGCGTTCATGTTGTGACAGTAAACGATTATCTCGCCAGTCGTGATGCTGAAACAATGGGGAAAATTTTTAGTTTTCTAGGGCTTACAACAGGCGTAATTCTTCATGATCTTGATAGTGATGCCCGCCGAGAGGCCTATGCATGCGACATCACCTATGCCACAAATAATGAACTAGGTTTTGATTATTTGCGTGATAATATGGCCTTCGATCATAGTCAAATGGTCCAACGTGGACATCATTACGCAATTGTTGATGAAGTTGATTCGATTCTTATTGATGAAGCCCGTACCCCCCTTATTATTTCTGGTCCTCTAGAAGATCGTACTGACTTCTATAACCTTATTGATACATTTATTCCTGCCTTAACTCCAGAAGACTATGAAATAGACGAAAAACAAAAAACAACGACCTTTACCGAAGTTGGTACTGAAAAAATTGAAAAAATGCTCGAACAAGCTGGGCATCTTAAAGGTGAGAGTCTTTATGACATAGAAAATGTCGCTATCGTTCATCATGTCAATAATGCTCTAAAAGCTCATAAACTGTTTGCTCGCGATAAAGATTATATTGTTCGCAATGATGAAATCGTTATTATTGACGAATTTACAGGGCGAATGATGCCTGGGCGGCGTTATTCTGAAGGACTTCATCAAGCGTTAGAAGCTAAAGAGCATGTTGCTATTCAACCAGAAAACCAGACACTTGCTTCCATCACTTTCCAAAATTATTTCCGTATGTATAGAAAATTATCTGGCATGACTGGAACTGCAACAACAGAAGCCGAAGAATTCAGAAATATTTATGGTCTTGACGTTGTCGAAGTCCCTACAAATTTGCCAATACAACGTATTGATGAAGATGATGAGATTTATCGAACAGCAGAAGAGAAATATCGGGCAATTGTGCGTGATATCCGTCAAGCTCACGAAAAAGAACAGCCTATTCTTGTTGGAACAACCTCTATTGAAAAGTCAGAACAATTGGCAGAGCGTTTGCGAAAAGAAGGCATTACCGATTTTAGAGTCTTAAATGCTCGCTATCACGAACAAGAAGCATATATCATTGCGCAAGCAGGAGTTCCTAGAGCTCTCACCATTGCAACCAACATGGCAGGACGCGGTACGGATATACAGCTTGGTGGTAATGTTGAAATGCGCATCCGACAAGAGTTACAGGATATCCCGGAAGGTCCAGAGCGGACAGCTAAAATTGAAGAAATAAAAAAAGATGTTCAGAAGCTTAAAGAAAAAGCTTTAGCGGCTGGAGGGCTTTACGTTATCGCTACTGAACGTCATGAAAGCCGTCGTATTGATAACCAGCTTCGTGGACGTTCTGGTCGCCAAGGCGATCCTGGTCGCTCAAAATTCTTTCTCTCTCTTCAAGATGATCTTATGCGTATCTTTGGCTCTAACCGTATGGATGGTATGCTGCAAAAACTTGGATTGAAAGAAAATGAAGCTATTATCCATCCATGGATTAATAAAGCCCTTGAAAAAGCACAAAAAAAGGTCGAAGCACGAAACTTTGAAATTCGTAAAAATCTGCTAAAATATGATGATGTCATGAATGATCAACGCAAGGTTATTTTTGAACAGCGTATGGAGGTCATGAATGCAGATGATTTATCAGAAATGATCCTTGAAATGCGTAATGAAGTCGTAGAGGATCTCGTAGAGGCTTATATTCCATCAGGGACATATTCTGAAAAATGGGATGCAAAAACTCTCGAAGAAGAGCTTCAACAACTCTTTAATCTTGAGCTTCCAGTGGAAGAATGGGCAAACGAAGATGGAATTGCCGAGGAGCAAATTCTAGAGCGTGTATCAAATGCTGTTACAAAACTTGAAAATGAGCGTACTGAACGATATTCTCCAGAAGTTATGGCTTATTTTCACAAAGCAGTATTGCTCGAAACTATTGACACGTTATGGCGTGAACATCTGGTGAGTTTAGACCATTTGCGTTCTGTTGTTGGTTTTCGTGGTTATGCGCAGCGGGATCCGCTCAATGAATATAAGACAGAATCATTTGAACTCTTTCAAAGTATGTTGAAAAATTTGCGCCGAATTGTCACTTCTAAGCTTATGCGCTTTGAAATCATTCAACACCCCACAGAACCGGCCATGCCTGAGCAAACTGATGCTGCTTCTTCTGTCTTTAATGATCAAAGTCAAGAAAATGCTCCCACCTTATGGGCACGATCACAAGAAAATAGATTTGTTAATCCACAAGATCGTGACCCTAACGATATAACCACATGGGGAAAAGTTGGACGTAATGAGCGTTGTCCTTGCGGTTCAGAGAAAAAATACAAACACTGTCATGGAGCCTTTGTTTGAAAAGCAAACTATGCAAATGAATAAAAAGCGAAATTATGAGCAAGAATTGCGCACAGCTGGTTTAAGAGTAACACGTCAACGACGAGTTATTCTTGATATTTTGACTGATACAAATGATCATCCTAATGCATTTGAAATTTTTCAGCGTGCAAACAAAATAGATTCGAATATTTCACTCTCAACTGTTTATCGAACCATGAAAATATTAGAAGGAAATGGAACAATTCATCGCCATAGCTTTAGTGGTGGTCCATCTCGTTTTGAACAAGCAGATGGGCAACATCATGATCATCTCATTGATATAGAAACAGGACAAGTTATCGAGTTTCATTCTGATGTTATTGAAAAGCTGCAAGAGGAAATTGCAAAATCCCTTGGCTATGATATTATTCATCACCGCCTTGAACTTTACGGAAAAAAAAACTCTTAAAAAAATGATTATATATCATTAGATAAAATACCTCAGGCAAATCAAATTTTATAAAAATTTACCTTTAAAATATAATAGTTTTCATTGGCAAAAAAAAAGAATTGCTTTATTACCTCTTTTTGTATGATGCTATACGGTAATTCATTGCCGATATTATCACAAAAAATCATTGCAAAAAAATATTATAAAAATTGTATTATGAAAAATTAGGCCAATATTATCATGGTTTCTTTGCCACAAGATCGTATGAAACAGCTTGAAAAGCGCTTTGAAATAATTGAAAGCCAAATGACAACAAATCCAAATGCTGAAACATATGTCAAATTAGCTTCTGAATATGCAGAACTACAACCTGTTATTGCCTCTATACGCGCATTAAATGCTCTTTACGAAGAGATTACAGAATTAGAAACGATTATCAACGATAAACAAACAGATATCGAGATGCGTAATCTTGCCCAAGAAGAGCTACCATCGTTATATAAAAAAGGAGAGCAATTTGAAAAAGAACTCCAGATTCTGCTTTTGCCTAAAGATGTTGCTGATGAAAAAAGCGCTATTATTGAAATTCGAGCAGGAACGGGTGGATCAGAAGCAGCACTTTTTTCCGGTGATCTTTTTCGCATGTATGAACGTTATGCCCATGCTCACCATTGGAAAGTAGAAGTTATTTCACTCAGTGAGGGGGAAGTTGGCGGATATAAAGAGATTATTGCTAGCATTTCAGGAAAAGGTGTTTTTTCTAAATTGAAATATGAATCAGGTGTCCATCGTGTGCAACGCATCCCTGAAACAGAGACAGGTGGACGTATCCATACATCTGCTGCTACCGTTGCTGTACTTCCAGAGGCTGAAGATATTGATATTGATATTCGTCCTGAAGATATTCGTATCGACACAATGCGTGCATCTGGAGCAGGAGGACAGCATGTTAATACAACGGATTCAGCTGTTCGTATCACGCATATTCCAACAGGAATTATGGTCGTACAAGCAGAAAAATCACAACATCAAAACCGAGCACGAGCCCTTCAAATTTTACGAGCACGCTTATTCGATATCGAACGACAAAAAGCGGAAAATGAACGTTCAGCTTCCCGTAAGAGCCAAGTTGGTTCTGGTGATCGTTCAGAACGTATTCGTACCTATAATTTTCCACAAGGACGCATCACGGATCACCGTATTAATCTGACCCTGTATAAGCTTGATCGCATTTTGGAAGGAGATCTTGATGAGCTTATTCATGCACTCATCTCAGATCATCAAACAGCACTCCTGATGGAAATGGACAATAATTGAACAAATATTCTTTCAAAAATGTCATCCAACAAATGCAAGAAAAATTGCGCATAAAAGGAATTTCTGAAGCCAATCTTGATGCGAAAATACTCATTGAATGGATAACAGGAATAAATGCTGCTGAAAGAACTTCTAAACCAGATATGCCTCTATCTTCTGAGCACATTACACAAATAGAACACGCTGTCCAACGGCGGATTGCAGGTGAACCCGTCTACCGTATTATAGGAGAACGAGAATTTTATGGCATATCCTTCGCTTTATCTCAAGAGACGTTAGAACCCCGTCCTGATACAGAAACGTTGATAGATCTTGTTCTCCCTTTCCTCAAAAAATATGTCGAAAATTCGAGAAAAATAACACTCCTTGATATGGGGACAGGAAGTGGCGCCATTGCCATTGCCATTCTTAAACAAATTCCACAATCCTATGCAGTCGCTGTCGATATTTCTGAAGATGCCCTTAAAACAGCGACAAAAAATGCAAAAAATGCTGAAGTAATACATCGCTTCACACCTCTTCTTAGCGATTGGTTTGATTCTGTCACTGGTCGCTTTGATTTTATTGTTTCCAATCCACCTTATATTCCCGCAAAAGATATCAAAAAACTTGCAAAAGAAGTGCGCTTACATGATCCATTGCGCGCTCTTATCGGTGGAAAAGATGGTCTTGATTTTTATCGAAAGCTCGCCCATGAAGCAGCCAACTACTTAAAAGAAAACGGCACTATCGCTGTTGAAATTGGTTACTCTCAAGAAAAAGAAGTATGCAATTTGTTTGAAACAAATGGCTTTCAATGTTTAGAAATGCGCAAAGACCTCAGTGGAATACCCCGCGCACTTCTATTTGCATGCAAACATTAAAATTCCCAATCATCATCCGTAGTAGCAACCGCCTTGCCAATGACATAAGAAGAACCTGCCCCTGAAAAAAAGTCATGATTTTCGTCAGAGTTTGGTGATAAAGCTGCCAAAATAGCGGGATTAACACGACAAACCTCAGGGGGGAAAAGAGCTTCAAAACCTAAATTCATTAAAGCCTTGTTAGCGTTATAATGAAGAAAAATTTTAACATCTTCTGTCAATCCAAGCGCATCATAAAGATCTTCAGTATATTTGCACTCGATGTTATAAAGATCAAAGAGCAGGTTAAAAGCAAAATCTTTAATTTCTTGTCTTTTGGCTTCATCAAGCTTTGCAAAGCCCAATTGGAATTTATAACCTATATAATAACCATGGACTGCTTCATCACGAATGATTAGTCGAATAAGATCTGCTGTATTGGTCAACTTAGCGCGACTGGCCCAATACATGGGCAAATAAAAACCAGAATAAAATAAAAAGCTTTCCAGCAAAGTCGAAGCAATTTTTTTCTTAAGTGGATCATTTGCTTCATAACGCTCAAGTACTAATCTAGCCTTTTTCTGCAAATGAATATTTTCTTCTGACCATCTAAACGCATCATCAACTTCTACCGTCGAACAAAGGGTTGAAAAAATAGAGGAATAAGAACGTGCATGAACCGCTTCCATGAAGGCAATATTCGTCAAAACTGCCTCCTCATGCTCTGTTATCGCATCAGCCAGAAGCGAAATGGCTCCTACAGTGTTTTGAATTGTATCGAGAAGCGTTAGTCCTGTAAAAACACGAATCGTTAGCTTGCGTTCTTCATCCGTTAAGCTTGACCATGAGGGAATATCATTGGAAAGTGGAACTTTCTCAGGTAACCAAAAATTCCCAGTTAAGCGGTTCCATACTTCAAGATCTTTCTCATCATGTAATCTATTCCAATTAACAGCACACACAACAGGATTTTTGGTTGTAATCTTTGTCATATGATGATCTCCTATAAACTGCACGAAACACAGCCATCAACTTCTGTTCCACTTAATGCTACTTGCCGTAATCGTACATAGTAAATACTCTTGATACCCTTTTTCCAAGCATAAATTTGTGCGCGGTTAATATCACGTGTGGTCGCTGTATCAGGAAAAAATAATGTTAATGAAAGACCTTGATCAACATGCTGTGTTGCAGCAGCATAGGTATCTATAATTTTTTCAGGACCAATCTCATAAGCATCTTGGTAAAAATTCAAATTCGTATTATCCATATAAGGAGCGGGATAATAAACGCGCCCAATTTTTCCTTCTTTGCGAATTTCAATTTTTGAAGCAATTGGATGAATGGAAGAAGTGGCATGATTAATATAGGAAATAGATCCCGTAGGTGGAACTGCCTGCAAATTGCGGTTATAAAGCCCATACTCAATAACTAATTTTTTGAGTTCCTGCCAATCCTTTTGATCTGGAATAACAATATTATTCCGTGCAAAAAGCTCTTGCACAAGCGGAAATTGCGGTTTCCATTCTTTTTCAATATATTTTTCGAAAAAACGTCCATCTGCATAAGCTGATTTTTCAAACCCTGCAAACATTTCTTGACGTTCGTGCGCAATTAAATTGGAAGCCCGTATGGCGTGATATGTCACAATATAAAAATAGATATTGGTAAAATCAATCGCTTCTGGAGACCCATAATAGATCTGCTCACGCGCTAGAAACCCATGCAAATTCATTTGTCCCAAACCAATCGCATGACTTTCAGTATTGCCTTTCGCAATGGAAGGCACACAAGAAATATTGCTCATATCCGAAACAGCAGTAAGAGCACGAACAGCAGATTCCACGGTCTGTCCAAAATCAGGACTTTCCATTGCATTGGCAATATTCATGGATCCAAGATTGCAGGATATATCACTTCCAATCGTGCGATAAGTTAAATCTGTCTCCAGTTCACTCGCCTCACTCACCTGCAAAATTTCTGAACATAAATTGCTCATACTTATGCGCCCAGCTATCGGATTCGATCGATTAGCAGTATCCTCAAATAAAATATAGGGATAACCGGACTCAAATTGAATTTCCGCTAATGTCTGGAAAAAAACGCGTGCATTTATTTTCTTTTTACGAATCTTTGCATTATCAACAAAAGAACGATAATGCTCCGTTAAAGAAATATCGCTAAAGGGCTTACCTGTCACACGCTCGATGTCATACGATGAGAAGAGATACATATCCTCATTATTACGTGCAAGCTCAAAAGTAATATCAGGAATAACGACACCAAGCGAAAGCGTTTTAATTCTAACTTTTTCATCAGCATTTTCACGCTTTGTATCCAAAAACTTCATAATATCTAAATGATGAGCATGCAAATAAACAGCTCCAGCCCCCTGTCGTGCCCCAAGCTGATTGGCGTAAGAAAAAGAATCTTCTAAGAGTTTCATCACCGGTAAAACACCTGAGGACTGATTTTCTATTTGCTTAATTGGCGCCCCTGCTTCCCGCAAATTCGTTAAACAAAGCGCTACACCTCCACCACGTTTTGAAAGCTGCAAAGCCGAATTAACCGAACGACCTATCGATTCCATATTATCTTCAACACGTAGCAAAAAACACGAAACCAATTCACCTCGTTGTTTTTTCCCAGCATTTAAAAATGTCGGTGTTGCCGGTTGAAAACGTCCTGTAATAATTTCATCCACAAAACTTTCAGCAAGAGCTTTATTCCCTTGTGCCAAATATAAAGCTACAAGACAGACGCGATCTTCATAACGTTCAAGATAACGTTTCCCATCAAAAGTTTTCAGTGTATAGCTGGTATAATACTTAAATGCGCCTAAAAAGGTAGGAAAACGAAACTTAAATGCATAAGCACGTTTAAAAAGCTTTTTAATAAAAGAAAAATCATAAAGCTCAAATAAAGCTTTTTCATAATAACCTTCTTCTATTAAGTAATCTATTTTTTCCTTCAGGTTATGAAAAAAAACTGTATTTTGATTAACATGCTGAAGAAAATATTGCCGCGCAGCAAGCCGATCCATATCAAATTGAATATGACCATTTTCATCATAAAGATTAAGCATCGCATTCAACGCATGATAATCAGTAATCTGATCCGATTTCTGCGATTGTCCTATACCAATTGTTTCCAAAATCTTTCCAATCCCTTTTTTACATAAATAACGTCTTCATCAGTTCCACGCAGCTCAAAACGATAAAGGCAAGGTACACAACATTTTTCAGCAATAATTTTACTTGCTAGATTATAATAGCGACCAAAATTACGATTCCCACCGCCAATAACACCACGAATTAATTTTCGGTTCTCAGCTTCATTAAGAAACTGGACAACGGCTTTCGGCAAGGCCCCTCTTCCTTCACCATCTGCATATGTAGGAACAACCAATACATAAGGTTCACCAACCAATGCAGAAGGCTTTCTTTTATCAATTTTGAAGAGTCGTTGCCCAAGCTGTGAGACAAAATGTTCTGTATTACCCGTTGCACTCGAATAATAAACAATAAGCCCCATTAAGCACAAAGACCACTAATCATATCTGGTCTAAAACCAGACCAATGATTTTCACCACAAACAACGACAGGAACCTGACGATACCCCAGAGATTGAACAAAACTGTATGCTTGTTCATCACAAGAAATATCAACAACACGATAATGAATGCCTTTTGCATCAAAAGCGCGGCGTGTAGCATCACATTGGACACAAGATGGTTTGCTATAAATAGTGATCGACATTTTCTTCAACTTTCACAATTCCAAACAATCAACCCTGAAAGGTCAATCTAATAATTTTATAGGTACTCAAGAATAACAAAAAATAGAAATTGTACGCAAAACATGTGGTTATTTTCAAATAATACACAGCTTCCTGAACATAACAGAATTCCTCATCAAATAACTTCAAACACTATGATGAGAATAAGCGATTATTCTACAACTTAAATGGCAAAGCCCCCTAGTTATAAAACAATCTTTTGCTTGCATTACAATTCCCTCCTGCTGTCTAAAAAACTAATGTTCTAAACTACCGTTTTTCAAGAGCTCTGTTTGCTCTTTTACGGCAAAAATCAATTACAAAAACGAAAGGAAATCCTTCCAAAAGAGACCCTTCAGTAAAAATACTGCTATACCTTTGGCCAATAAACTCTTTACAATAATGGAAATAACTTAGATACCAAACGAAACACACTAACACCCTCTCTTGTGCTTATTTAGAATCACCAATCATTTTGATACTATATATAGTATATACTCTCTCTCTTTCGTCAAGGTGAATTCAATTATTATTTTTAATTTTCCACGATCTTCCCACTAAAATTTTCAGTACTCAAAACTATGTAATAATATAACATTTTGTTGACAAACGTTATATTATTACATAGTTTCCAAAATAATAAGTAACGATGGTAAAAAATATGGATCTGTACTTCAATAAGACAACATTAGGCTATAGGAATAGAATAGCAATAAAGAACTTTTCAGCAAAGTTAAAAGCTGGTTCATTGGTTGCAATAACAGGTGATAATGGCGCTGGAAAATCGACACTGCTAAAAGCCATCGCCGGATTGATTAAACCTCTTAAAGGAAAAATTACAAAACCAAAAAAAAGCCGCATTGCTTATCTTGCTCAGCAATGTGATGTGGATAAAACATTTCCAATTGATGTGAAAACGCTTGTAAAAACAGGACTGTGGTCTTTTTGTGGATTATGGAAGAATCAGCGCCCTTATGATTCTAAGATTCAAAATGCTCTTAAAATGGTTGGGCTTACAGAACTCGCACCCCGTTCGCTTGAAACATTATCAGGCGGGCAATTACAACGCGCTCTTTTTGCACGTATCATTGTACAAGATGCCAATATTATTTTACTTGATGAACCTTTCAATGGTGTAGATCATAGTACCCAAAAAGACCTTCTTGCTCTGATCACATACTGGCAACAGCAAGGACGCACAATTCTCACAGCACTCCATAACCCTCTCATCGTGCAAGAATTTTTCCCCCAAATGATTCAAATTGATCAACAAAACGCCTTTTATGGAGAAACAACACAGTTTTTAAACAACACCCTTCATCACGTTATGCCACCTCTCACATCCAATTCTTTTCCTATTAGCGCACAAAAACAAAATCTTCTCATCAATGATCCTCTCTTTCTTAGGTTATAAGACGTGTATACATTTTTTCTTGCCCCCTTTGTTGATTTCCAATTTATGCAAAACGCCCTTATCGGTTCTATTTTTCTGTCTATTAGCGCTTGTCCTGTTGGTGTATTTTTGATGCTCCGTGGAATGAGCTTGACAGGAGATGCTATCTCTCATGCCATTCTTCCTGGTGTTGCAATTGCTTTTCTGATTTGTGGTTTTTCCCTCATATCTATGACACTTGGTGGCATCTTCGCTGGTCTTATTGTTGCTTTAGCAACCATTTTGATTTCACGAAACAGCTTTCAGAAAGAAGATGCATCCATGACCGTCTTTTATCTTATTGCACTCGCAGCAGGTGTTATTATTATCTCACTGAAAGACTCAACAATTGAGCTGCTTCATCTCTTATTCGGATCGGTTCTTGCACTTGATGCACAAGCCCTTTGGTTAATCGCTACTATAATGCTGATTACACTCTGCAGCCTTTGTATTTTTTGGCGTGCACTCGTTTTAGAAAGCTTTGATCCCCTCTTTTTTAAATCACTCTCTCCATTGAGTAAATATATTCATATTTCATTGCTTGGACTTGTGGTGTTGAATCTGGTTGGAGGCTTTCAATCACTAGGAACATTACTTTCCGTTGGTATTATGATGATTCCAGCCATTACAGCCCGTTTTTGGTTTTCACGGCTAGGCCCTATTTGCGCGCTTTCCACTCTTTTTGGAATCATTTCTAGCGTATGTGGTCTCCTGCTTTCTTTTCATCTTTCACTTCCCTCCGGCCCTGCTATCATCATTGCCGCAGGATTTATTTATCTTGTTTCCTGTTTGATAAGTCCACGTGGCTTTATTGTAACATGGTTTCCCCACCTCTTTTATACCTCCTCACTTTAAGGAAAAAAATGTGCCTAAGTTTGCTCAAAAATTTGTTCTTCTTGGAGCTTTATTGCTTGCCCTTTCTCCATTTTCTGCTTCTGCACACAATAAAATCAAAGTTGTTGCGAGCTTTTCTATTCTCGCAGATCTCGTAAAAAATGTAGGAGACAACCATATCTCTATGACCACTTTTGTAGGTCCAAATGCGAATACCCACACTTATGAACCTACCCCCCATGATGCTCAGGCTCTTAGAAATGCTCAAATTATTTTCATCAACGGGCTTCATTTAGAAGGATTTATTGATCGCCTCATTACAGCAAGTGGGACAAAAGCACTTCTTGTCGAAGTTAGCGCTAACATTCCTTCCCTCAAAATGAAAAATCAAGAACATAATGCCCATCACCACCACAGCGTTATTGATCCACACGCTTGGCAAACAATTCCCAATGTCAAAATCTATGTGAAGAATATCGCTGCTGCTTTTTGTAAAATCGATCCACAATCCTGTACCAGCTACAAAAAAAATGCCGAAACCTACATCCAAAAACTTAAAATAGCACAAGATACCCTGAAAACAAAAATTGCTGCCATTCCTAAAGATAAACGTATCATTATCACATCTCATGACGCGTTTGGCTATTTTGCCAAGGAATATGGTTTTACTATCCTTGCCCCTCAAAGTGCTTCAACAGAAGCTGAAGCAACCGCAGCCGATGTAGCCAAGCTTATCCAACAAATTAAAGCGAATAAAGCAGCTGCCCTATTCGTTGAAAATATCTCTAATCCCCGTCTCATAAAACAGATTGCAAAAGAAACAGGTTTAACAATTGGTGGAACACTTTATTCTGATGCATTGTCAAACAAAAATGGCCCTGCAGCAACTTATCTCGATATGATGGAACATAATGTAAATACCATCATTGATGCTATCACGAAACCTTAAAAAATCTTCTACGAAAGAGAGAAGAAAAAATTCATAAAATCATAGATCTATGATTATGTTACCAATAATACTCAATCCTCATGATTGGTGACAATGATATAAAACAAAGTTGATTTTACAGAAAAAATTTATACCCTATAGATGCTAAAATGGATCAAAGTTAAGATATAAGGTGCATAGTGCCATCATCTATGAATAATTTTCTCTCTCTATTTTTCTTATTCATTCTTTATAAGATACATAAATTATTACATCAGGAAATATATAATAATAGATTGTTTTTTATTGATAAAGTACCTTTCTAAATGAGAAGAAATATGGTTAATAAATGGTTATTATCTCTTGATGTTTTTCTACAATGAAAAGAACTTTATTATGTTTGATGTTTGAAAATAATATCCTTCTTATAGACCATAAAAGTGCAAGATTTCATTATATGAGTGTTTCGAATATTCTCAACATCATGTGACAATGGACCATTACCAAAACTTTTAAAATTTTATTTTTAATCTCATCGGTTATACTCTGATTTTGTGAATGTAATAGAGAAAGTCAAAACACAACATTATCATGACGCAGCATAAAAGAGAGTCGTATCACATCAATTAATGCTTACTTATTATTTGTGCGCTTTCCTGTGTTTTTATTAAAAGTATGAAAATTCTGATGAGCAACAGTGAAACTTAGTTTTTGACCATAGTCGTGTGTCAAGCGTTCTTTTATTTCAATCGTAAAGATGATACCATTCCAACGCGTTAAAACATGGCAACCTGTTCCAATAAGCTTGATAAGCTCAATTTTTGTGTGAAAGACAGGCCCTTTATCTGGATGTTGGCCCAATAAGATTATTTCAGGTCTGAATGCTAAAAGATCAGTTTCTTCACCATAAGAAAATGAATGCCCTAAATGTTGTTCTAAGACATGGCGATCAAGAAAATTCATAGGAGGAGAACCAATAAAATCAGCAACAAATGTTGTTGCTGGAGTATCGTAAATTTCCATTGGTGTTCCAATTTGTTCGATAGCTCCTTTATTCAAAACGACTATTCTATCAGCTAATGTCATAGCTTCTAGTTGATCATGGGTAACATAGAGGCTCGTTGTTCCTAATGAACGCTGTAGTGTTTTTATTTCAATACACATTTGCGCCCGTAATTTTGCATCAAGATTTGAAAGAGGTTCATCAAAGAGAAAAACACGGGGTTGACGTACAATCACACGCCCCATTGCAACACGCTGACGTTGTCCTCCTGATAATTGTCGTGGTTTACGATCAAGAAATGGTTCTATCTCCAAAAGCTTTGCAGCATGTGCGATACGTTTTTTAATTTCTTCTTTAGGAGTTTTACGATTTTTAAGACCATATTCTAAGTTTCCACGAACTGTCATATGGGGATAAAGGGCATAATTTTGAAAAACCATAGCGATATCACGATCAGCTGGTTCACGATCATTGATACATTCGTTATCAATGCATAATTCACCTGAGGTAACTTGTTCAAGTCCTGCTATAATACGTAATAAGGTCGATTTTCCGCACCCTGAAGGACCGACAAGAACAAGAAGTTCTTTATCGGCAACAGTTAAGTTTAAATCATCAATGACCAGAATGCCGTTGTCATACTGTTTTTTTATATTTGATAACTGGATTATGGCCACAATTACTTCTCCGTTTCAATAAGGCCTTTGATAAAAAGCCGCTGCATGAAGATAACAACAAGAACAGGAGGAACCATGGCAACAACCGATACTGCCATGAGTATATTCCATTGAGGATCATGTTGAAGTGATTCGACAATAAGCTGTTTTAAAATAATAAGGATCGTTCGATGATTTTGATCCGTTGTGATGATAAGAGGCCAGAGATATTGTATCCATCCATAAATGAACATAATGATAAATAAAGCAGCGATATTGCTTTTACTAAGAGGAAGAAGAATATCCTTAAAAAATTTAACTGGACCTGCACCATCAACACGTGCCGCCTCTAAGAGTTCATCTGGAACAGTCAAAAAAAACTGGCGAAATAAAAATGTAGCGGTTGCAGATGCAATAAGTGGAATAATCATTCCACTATAGGTGTTAACCATCCCCAATTTTGCAACAATCTCATAGGTTGGAAGAATACGAACTTCGACAGGGAGCATCAATGTAACAAAAATAAGAACAAAAGCAGTTTTTCGGAAGGGAAAGCGCATGTAAATAATTGCATAAGCAGACAAAAGTGAAATAATAATTTTTCCAACGCTAATCCCAAGAGCCATAATGAATGAATTCATTAAGAGTGGCCAGAGGTTGGGCAAACCCAGCTGTGCAAGGCCATCACCAAAGATTGTTTTATAATTTTCCAGAGCATATTTCCCAGGCAAAAGAGGAAGTGTTCCTGAGTTAAATGCTGCTGAACTATGAGTTGATGCAATGATAGCAACATAAACTGGAAAGCAAATAATGATAATACCAACAATGAGAATAATATGGGTTAGAAATTTCAAAACAGGGCGATTTTCAACCATAATTTGTTTCCTAATATTGTACACGGCGCTCAATCCAGCGAAACTGGATAAACGTTAAGACAATAACCATCAACATCAATATTGTTGATTGTGCTGCTGATGCACCGATTATTTGATTTCTAAAGCCATCGTCATATACTTTATAGACGAGGATGCTCGTTGCACGCGCAGGACCTCCAGAAGTTGTATTATCAATAATACCAAAAGTATCAAACATAACATAATTGACATTGACAATAAGAAGGAAAAACGTCGTTGGTGAAATTTGCGGGAAAACCACTGTCCAAAATCGTTTAAAGGGACCAGCACCATCAATGGCGGCTGCTTCTATTTGAGAACGCGGAACAGACTGAAGACCTGTAAGAAAAAAGAGAAAATTGTAAGAAATTTGTTTCCAACTAGCCGCAATGACAATAAGAATCATTGCTTGAGTGCCATTAATACGATAATTCCATAGCACCCCTATTTTCTCGAGAAGAAAAGGGATAATTCCGATGGTGGGATGAAAGATAAACAGCCACAATATACCTGCCAATACTGGAGCAACAGCATAGGGCCAGAGCAAAAGCATTGTATAAGCCTTTTTTGCACGTATGACACGATCAACGCAGACAGCTAAGAGAAGTGATATTGTCATTGAAGCGACAGTAACTGAGATGGAAAATACTGCGGTTGTAAGAAGCGATTGCCGATAAGTAGGATCAGAAAGAACGGTTAGATAATTCTCAAAACCAATAAAGGTTGTTGTAAAGCCAAAAGGGTCTTCACGCTCAAAAGATGATTTTATTGCTTGGGCAGCAGGCCAAAAGAAAAACAAAAAAGTCACAAGAAGCTGAGGAAAAAGCAGTCCGTAAGAAAGTAGACTATTTTTAAAATATGCATGTTTTTCTTGCATTCGTAGGGCTCTTTAAATGTAGAGACTTTAAAAAAGTAAACAAAAAGGACTCAACCGTTTTTGTTGAGTCTTTAATGTTTAACAATAAAACGAAATTAATGATTAGATCTTTCAAATTCACGCAAGAGTTTATTTCCACGTTCAACGGTCTCATCTAAACCATCTTTCGGCGTTTTTGAACCACTAAGAACAGCTTCCAACTCTTGATCAAGAATGGCACGAATTTGTGGTAAATTACCAAATCTTATCCCTTTTGAGTTAACTGTTGGTGGATTAAGATTAATCTGTTTGATAGCTATATCCGCACCTGGTGTTTTTTCATAGAAATGTTGTTTTTTGCTCAATTCATAAGTCGCTTTTGTGGTTGGGAGATAACCTGTTTCCTGATGCCATTTTGCTTGATTTTCTGTTTTTGAAAGAAATTTAAGAAAAGCGGCTGCCCCTGCATATTCCTTTGGAGTATGTCCCTTAAACGCCCAAATAGAAGCTCCCCCAATAACTGAATTTTGTGGTGCTCCTTCTGTATCCTTATAGTACGGTAGCATTCCAACCCCCACATTAAACTGCGCTTCAGAAACAATCCCAGCATGTGATCCTGAAGATTGCATAAAAATTGCACAATTTTGTGCCATAAACATTGGTGTTGAATCTAATGCACCTGCTGGACCACCGTAACGGAAAATACCTTGATCAGACCACTTTTTTAGGTCAGTCCACATACGCACTTGTAAAGGTCCATTAAATGCAAGTTCTGAATCAAGTCCTTTGAAGCCATTTTCCTTCGTTCCAAAAGGAACATTATGCAACGCTGAAAAATTTTCTATACCAATCCATTGAGCGGCATAAGCCATTGTAAAACCACAAGTTGCCGCTTTAGTCTCAAGAATTTTCTTGGAAAAGTTTTCTATATCTTGCCATGTTCTAGGAGGCTGTTCTGGATCAAGCCCTGCTTTTTTAAAGATATCTTTGTTATAATAAAGGATGGGTGTTGAAATATTAAATGGCATAGAGACGATACGTCCCTGTTCATCGGAGTAATAACCACTAATAGCAGGGAAATAATCTGTAGGATCAAATTCTTGTTTTGTATCAGCCATAAGTTGATAAAATGGGTAGATTGCGCCTTTTGCAGCCATCATAGTTCCAGTACCAACGTCATAAATTTGAGCGAGCACTGGCTGTTTCTTTCCACGAAATGCTGCAATGAGTGAAATCAAACCCTCTTCATACTCACCGCGATATGAAGAAATAACTTTATATTCAGACTGACTCGCATTAAAATCGTTAATAAGACTTTCAGTTTGCTTTCCTAATTCACCACTCATAGAATGCCAAAAGCTGATTTTTGTCTGTGCAAAACTTACTGTCACCCCCGCTGTAGACATTATGATAGCAACCGTGGCCGCTATGGAAAGATAAAAACGACTCATGGTTCACCCTTTCTGAAGTGATGGAATACAAACTACCCCTAAATTTATAGTATTACACATGAACATGCTATGACAGTTTTATTTCAGAAACATATTCTCTCATTTAAACAGGAACCACCAAAAGGTCAAATGAATTTGTTTAAATTTATTCATTTTCTTTTATAAGCATTCTTATGTATTAACGAAATACGTGTTTGTAACTATCTGAAAAAAGTGAGATGGCTTAAATAAGCAAAGTCACTTGGTAAAAAGATATGGATCGTAAATATCATTCAATGACTATTTTAATATCTGGATTTACTTTTTTAAAAAGAATTGTTTATTCTTTTATTATTTTTCTTATAACTTTCGATTTATGCCTTAAAACGGTGTTGATACTACATTGAACAAAGAGATAAATAGACTTTTTCTTAAAATGAAGAAAATTATTTTAAAGTATTTAATGGCCTCCTTCCCTGATAATGGGGTCATGCCCTTCATGCAAAACAAAACGGCATTGTCTTACAAAATTTTCATGCTGTTAAAAAATCTTTCAATACATCTATATCTCATGATAGCTTCTATAAAATGGAATATTAAAGTCCCTCCACTAAAGTGTATAAAACTTTTTGCACGCCATCATTCTTATGCTTCAAAAAGTGAAAAACAGCACCACTCTATGAACCCTCATGCTTCAACAAGTCTTGCATTTGAGAGTGTTTAAATGAAAATTTTTATTCTTTTCTCACGAGATATTTATCCACACACCAAGCCTACTTGTAATGTGCAAGTGAATGATTTTGATTGATCCATTGTAAAAAGATTTGAAATGAAAAAACCTTATATGTTAAGAATTCTCATTCAACATGAAAAACTATTAATTATCATTATAAATTAATGTGTTATTGTTACGTGTAAAAAAATATTTCTTGTTTTCTTCCATTAAGCTCGCTTTATGAAGCGTACAAGGATTTCTTTTATAAGGTGTATTTTTACCTTTGTGCACACAATTGCAATGCGAGATCAGGTTGATCTGTCGTAATATAATGTACAGGCATATCAAGCCAATATGATAACCGAGCTTTTCCATTAATTGTCCATACCCCTACAGTAAAACCAGCCTCAAGAGCTGATTCAATAAAGTTCTGTGAAACAATAGAGCCATCTAAACTTAGATCAGAATAACCTAATTGCTTCCATTCAGAAAAATGACGGTACATATCACCTTCGAAATTATCAACACATGGACCAGATGGTATTCCTGCTTCAATAAAAGGACGAAGGATAAAAGGATCAAAACTAATAGCAGAAACCCGTTCTGATAAATTTCGGCTTTTTATTAGCGCAAGCGCTTTTTGGGATAATATTGTTTCGCGCTCCACTTCACCGCATGTCTTGATTTCAAGATGCAATGCAACATTCGTTGGTGCTAAAAGATCAAGCACTTCTTCTAATAAGGGAGGTGCTTCTCGGCTACCTTTCACGCAGAGTTGTTTGCGTGTTTCATTATCAATGTCGTGAATATATCCCTTTTTGCCAACCAATTGGTCTAGATGAAAATCGTGAAAGACAACCACCTCACCGCTTTTTAGCAAATGAACGTCGCATTCAACTTCATCAACACCTAACGCTATAGCATTATTAAATGCCGAAAGGGTATTTTCAGGATAAAGATGAGCTCCTCCACGGTGTGCAACAATTTTTTTCTCAGACATGCAAAATTTCATACTTCTCACTTTTCAATATATTGACGTACAGATTTTCAGATAAAGACTTATATCAACATGAAAATGCACAATAATTTTTAAATATTTTTTCTACATTTTTCTGAATATCAAACCCTCAGTCATATTTTATTCTGAAAAAGGCTTATCCTTCATTTCAATTATTCCCATTCAATGGTACCAGGAGGCTTTGAGGTTACATCATACACAACACGATTAATTCCTCTAACTTCATTAATAATACGTGCTGCTGTCTTACTTAAAAATGCCATATCATAGGGATAAAAATCAGCGGTCATTCCATCTACAGATGTGACAGCGCGAAGAGCACAAACAAATTCATAAGTGCGATCATCCCCCATAACACCAACAGTTTGAACTGGAAGAAGAACAGCAAAAGCTTGCCAAATTTCATCATAAAGTCCGGCCTTACGGATTTCCTCAAGATAAATAGCATCTGCTTCGCGTAAAATTTCTAATTTTTCACGTGTTACAGCACCTGGACACCGAATTGCAAGGCCGGGACCTGGAAAAGGATGGCGACCAATAAACTGCTCCGGTAGCCCTAACTCTCGCCCTAGCGAGCGAACCTCATCCTTAAAGAGTTCACGCAACGGTTCTACAAGTTTCATCTTCATCTGTTCTGGTAGTCCACCCACATTATGATGGCTTTTAATGGTTACCGTTTCACCAATAGCAGACACACTCTCAATGACATCTGGATAAAGTGTTCCTTGTGCTAAAAACTCTGCACCTCCTATTTTTTTCGTTTCTTCTTCAAAAACTTCAATAAAAAGGCGACCAATTGTTTTGCGTTTTTTTTCTGGATCTGTCTCACCTTTTAAAGCATTAAGAAACACATCAGCAGCATTAACGTGAATAAGCTCTATATTATAGTGATCACGAAAGAGCGTGAGAACTTCTTCAGCTTCATTCTTGCGCATCAGCCCATGGTCTACCAAAATACATGTCAGTTGATCTCCTATGGCTTCATGAAGGAGTACCGCTACAACAGATGAATCCACTCCCCCTGAAAGACCACAAATCACACGACTTTTCCCAACTGTTTGTCGTATTGTCGCAATTGCCTGCTCACGATAAGAAGCCATTGACCAATTACCTTTAATAGCAGAGATCTTATGAACAAAATTTTGCAAAAGTTTTGTACCATCTGGTGTATGGATAACTTCAGGATGAAACTGTACCGCATAAAAATGCCTTTTCTCATCAGCAATAGCCGCATAGGGAGCACCTTTTGAGGTTCCTATGACACGAAAACCTTCCGGTAAAGCTGCCACACGGTCACCATGGCTCATCCATACTTGATAACGAGAACCTTTTTTCCACACTCCATCAAAAAGGGCACTCTCTTCTTGAACTTCCAAAAAAGCGCGCCCAAATTCACGCTCATGTCCAGCTTCAACCTTTCCTCCAAGCTGAATACACATGACTTGTTCACCATAGCAAATACCCAGAATCGGAACACCCGCCTCAAAAATTTCCATTGGAGCACGCGGAGAGCCCTCATCAATAACGGAATAAGGACTCCCTGATAAAATAATAGCTTTAGGATTTATGCGGCGCACAGCTTCTAAAGCCAATTGAAAAGGAGTAATTTCACAATACACTCCCATTGCTCGTACCCTTCGTGCAATAAGTTGTGTAACTTGTGAACCAAAGTCAATAATAAGAACAGTGTCTGGATGTGATATGCTCATAGAAAACCAATCAACAATTGTAAAAGAAAACTCATGAGAGTTATGATTCAATCTTTCTCTTTTCACAAGCCTGTTTTCTTAAGAAAAAGATTATTCTCGTAAAGTTTATGATAAAAAGTGTAAAAATATGGATCAATGTTTTTTTTGCAACACAGATAAAAAGAACCCATCTGTTTGTGTTGTGGCCGGCGACAAAGTAAGTCCATAATTTGAAAAAACTGGTTGCACAGGAGAAAAACTAAAATGTTTCTGCCAAAGCGCTGGCATATCTATTGGAGAAAAATGAGAATGTTGTTGAAGGAAATGGGAAATTTGTTCCTCATTTTCATCTGTAAAAAGAGAACAGGTAATATAGATTAAGCGCCCATTTGGCTTAAGATAAGCTATCGCTTCATTCAAAATAGCCCTCTGTTCTGTTTGGCGTTGTTTCACCTGTTCTAATGTTAAACGCCATTTCGCATCTGGACGACGACGCCATGTTCCTGTCCCACTACATGGTGCATCTAGTAGAACTCTATCCATCTGGCCTATTAATGGCTTCAATTCTTCTTTTTGTGCTCGTGTTTGTACATTACGAACACCAGCGCGTCGAAGACGATCAAAAATAGGAGCTAGGCGTACTTTATCAGAATCATAAGCATAAATTTGCCCACGATTGTTCATATCGGAAGCTAAAGCTAATGTTTTGCCCCCAGCACCTGCACAATAATCTAATACCTGTATGCTCTCTTGCGCTTCTACAAGATGAGCAACAATTTGAGATCCTAAATCCTGTATTTCAAAGTATCCTTTTTGAAAAGCTGGTTCCACTTGAACATTGGGATGACGATTAAACTTTTCAATCGGTGCAATTCTTAAAGCTTGCCCAAACCATGGAAAAGATTTAAGTTTGGTTTTTGCTAATTCTTTCAGCACCTTTTCTGGTGTTGCCTTTAGGTTATTTACCCGTAGGTCTAAAGAAGGACGCGTTGCTAACGCAGCCGCTTCAGTGATCAAATTATTACCAAATAAAGGACGCAGATGCGCTTGACACCATTGCGGAATATCACCACGAATATAGTCTGGAGCATCCACTAATTGCTGACCTTGCCACGATTTACGCTGTTTAGCCCCTAATAACTGCGGTGCAAACCGATCTTCTGCCAACTCACCGTCAATTTGCTCCAGCGTCATTTTTCCAGAATCTAATAAGGCACCAAAAACGATATCTCGGATATCATCACTCTCCATACGCCATTGTAAAGAATAACGTCGTCTTAAAACATCATAAACGATTGTACCAATAGCTGCACGATCACCTGCTCCAGCAAAGCGATGAGAAAGACCCCAATCCTTTAAAGCTTCTCCTACTGGGCGATGCTTCATTTCTATCTCTGTGAGAACATCTATTGCTGCTTGCAAACGCCCACCTAATCGCATTCATTTCTCCCATTAAAATAATAAAATTTTAAATCATCTAAAAAAATAATATTATCGCCTTCTTGCCAATGAAACCTTCTCAACGCCATAAAAAATTTACATTCAATATTAAAATGATCTGATCATACTTTTTTATAAGATCCAATTTAGAGTATCTAAATTTTTCCTTTCATCTTCTGCCCATTCGTTTTTTATCCTTCTACCTCTTATACTAAAAGATACGTAGCCATCCATAAAAAACTTATTTCCGCCATGCATGACGAAAAAAACAAACTCTTTAATTTATTTGCGTAAAATAAAGTTTACGAGGATTGTCTGAACAATAGAAAAAATCTTCTCATAAAATTAAACAAGCTCATCTTACGTTCAACAAAAAATTAACTTTTTAGAAAATGCTTGGAACCACTATTTGGCATGACCGTTTTTACTCTAATGGCAACTGCCAGACAATTTTAAAGGAGAAAATAATGACTTATAATAATGGAAAAACAACTTCGTCTAAAAGCCGTCATAATACAATGCCCTCAAACAACGGAAAGAAATCCGTCCAAAGTGATCAGACAAACACTCGCCAACGTGCGTCAAAGACTGGACGGAAGACAACAAAAAGTTAATTCTAATTTTATATAACTTATTTCATATAGTCTTAACAGAAAGAATTAGAATTTTAACCTCTAATTCTTTCCTTTTTGGGATTATTACACCAAATTACAAACAGAAAAAAGCGCAGTCTCTCTTTCTTGTTCTCGGAAAATTTTATATTTATGCAATATGATATTAGGCTCTTGTATCTTTAAACTGGCCCACGATAATTTGGACTCTCTCGTGTGATAGAAACATCATGCGTATGACTTTCATGGAGTCCCGCATTCGTAATACGTACAAACGTTGCTTTTTCACGAAACTCTACGAGATCTTTTGCTCCAACATACCCCATCGAAGCACGAAGTCCACCAGCAAGCTGATGTAGAACTGATGCTATAGGACCTTTATAAGCCACCTGCCCCTCCACACCTTCAGGAACCAACTTAAGTTCATCACGAACATCATCTTGAAAATAGCGATCTGCCGATCCTCGTGCCATAGCACCAACAGATCCCATGCCGCGATAAGCTTTAAAGGATCGTCCTTGATAAAGATAGACTTCGCCAGGACTTTCTTCTGTACCCGCTAAAAGAGAGCCAATCATAGCAGCACAAGCCCCACCTGCTAAGGCTTTAGCAAAATCACCCGAAGCTTTTATCCCCCCATCAGCAATAACGGGAATGCCCGCTTTTTCAGCAACTTCTGCAGCATTCATAATGGCTGCAAGCTGAGGAACACCAACACCTGCAACAATTCGCGTTGTGCAAATAGAACCAGGACCAATCCCAACTTTTATAGCATCCGCACCACTGTCAATCAAAGCCTGTGTTGCTTGAGCAGTCGCCACATTACCAGCAATAATAGCTGGAGAAAACATCATTTTTTTAATACGCTCAACAGTGTCTAATACACGCTGAGAATGTCCATGTGCAGTATCAATTACTAGAATATCAACGCCTGCATCAATTAATCGTTCAGCCCGCTCAAACCCATCGTTCCCTACACTACTTGCAGCTGCAACACGCAAGCGACCTTGTGAATCTTTGGCAGCGTTTGGATTTAATTTTGCTTTTTCAATATCCTTAACTGTTATCAGTCCGACACAACGATTCTGTTCATCCACAACTAATAATTTTTCAATACGATGATGATGTAAAAGATACTTCGCTTCACTGAGTTGAACATTTTCACGCACTGTGATTAAATTTTCATGCGTCATTAATTCATAAATTTTTTGTTTAGGATCCGATGCAAAACGCACATCCCTATTTGTCAAAATGCCAACAAGCCGTCCAGCAGTTTCACCTTTAGCACCATTTTCAACAACCGGAATACCGGAAATACCATGAGAGCGCATCAAAGATTTTGCTTCTTCAAGTGTTGCATCTGGTCCAATGGTGACTGGATTAACAACCATACCAGATTCAAACTTTTTTACTTGGCGAACTTCTTCTGCCTGCTCTGCAGGAGACATATTACGATGAATAACCCCAAGACCACCAGCTTGAGCCATAGCAATTGCCAAACGCGATTCTGTTACCGTATCCATTGCCGCAGAAAGCAATGGCAAATTGAGCTTAATATCCGCTGCAATGCGCGTACTGAGATCCACTTGACTAGGCATAACAAGAGAATGACCGGGTTGTAAAAGTACATCATCAAAAGTCAGTGCCAATGCACCTGTCCCCGTTTCAACAATCTTTGCCATATCAAAATTCCTTTTATAATAAAACACCGCAAGAAGCTTTAAAATACAACTGCGGTTCTCATACATGGTAGATTGGCAAAAAATTATGCCATGCTACAAACAAAATGAAAAGAAAAATAAATATTTTTTTTAAGTGTGGTTTATAAAAATTTACAATTGTGATTCAATAGGTAACCAACTTATTATTTTTGCAAATGCGCGACGCCAAAAATTGCTTTCTGGCTCATAGTCAATGCTATATTTTTTTTCATTTTCAATAAAATCCCAATAAATACGATTATTATCACCAAGACGCAGATGATAGCTCATTTCCCCTGTGGTTTCTTCAGAAAACAACAAATCTAATCTTGCTGTAATGGGAGCACATTCAAAAAGAATGCCCATTTCTGTATTTAATGATGCTGATCTTGGATCAAAATTTAAAGATCCAATAAAAGCTGTTTTACGATCAATTAAAAAAGCTTTGGCATGTAGACTTGCCTTACTCGATCGAAACAATCGTAACCCATGAGTATTGCCTTCCGCTTTTAATTCATAAAGATTAACACCACTTTTCAACAATGCCTTACGATAAGGTACATAACCACCATGCACTAATGCTACATCAGTAGCTGCTAAAGAATTTGTCAGAATTTTGACATCAACACCTTTTGAAACCAAATTACTAAAATTCTGCGTGCCAACCTTACCAGGAACAAAATAAGGTGACGTAATCTGAACCGTTTTTTGGGCATTTCCAATAACCTTTGAAAGTGCCTTCATAAGCCAATTACTTGCTTTTTTACGCAATGCTTTTTCTGGAGGGTCAGAAAGAACAACAACTTTGTCTGCTAAAAATAACCGCTTTCCTGTTTGGATAAAACAATTAAAGTTAATGTGCTCTTTGACATAATCTAAATAAACTTTTGCAACTTTGGAATCACGAAACTTTCGTAATTTATCTTTCCAATAGCTAAGATCACTTGCGCTTTTAGGAACAACCAAAGTATGAATTGGCAAAACAACAGTACTATTCCAAAAATCATCAAAGATACTTTCTACCTTTTTAACAGAAGGACCGATTAACATCAAATCTAAATCTCGAAAATGGGATTCTTTACCAGCATCAAAATAAGAATCTGCAAGATTACGTCCTCCTACAAAAGCGACCCTGCCATCAACAATAAAAGCTTTATTATGCATTCTACGTGTTACAGTAATTGCCCGTAATATAATTTCTAAACCACGGCGTAAACCACCTTTACGCGATCGCCCTGGATTAAACATTCTCACCTCAATGTGAGGATGTTTATCTAGCGCAATATAAGCTGGATCACGTGCCTGAGCATTAATATCATCCAAAAGAAGCCGTACCCGAACCCCTCGATCAGCTGCCTCAACTATTTCACTTAATAATAGGCGCCCCGTTAAATCATCATCCCAAATATAATACATCAGATCAAGGCTACGCCCAGCCTCTGCAGCTCCTATTGCCCGAACACAAAACGCATCCAAATTGCTGATAATGAGGGAAAGGGCATCTTTATCAATCCCCAATCCATTTTCTTTCTCAGCTAATTGACTGACGATACGATCAAGCTTAGTTTCATCTTTCTGAAGAGGTAACGCATAAGAACATTTTCCCCTAGCATTTTTCACAAAACGCCCATAGGTGTAGATTGCCAACATAGATGCAATAAAAAAAAAGAGGACAAAACCAATAACAATCTGTAAAAGAGTCAAAGAGGGCAAACTTTCTATTTTAAACTATCACATCATCAGTAATGCAAACGATAACACTAATCACTTTATCTTAATCGTATAGCAGATAAAATGCCACTTCTTGCTTAAGAGAGTATAAATTTAATATTGATGATACAAAAATTTTAGCGGTAGTATTTAAAAGTTTTTAAAAATGCTTCTCTGTTTTAATAAATGTAAACTTAACTAAAATTGTATAAATTGAAACAAACGATTAAAATAGTCACATAAAATTTATATTTGATTTAAATCAACAAAATCATCCACTATAGATAAATTTTACAATAAATGATTGTTTTCTTCAGCTTTCCCCCACGGACTTTATCAAAATTCACTCTATTTTTTGAAACGCTTGCTTGTCATGAAGAGAAATTTGTTATGAATTTACTTTCGTTCTTGATTTCTTATTGCTCTCAATTCTTCCATTTTTCTATAAAGTGTAGAGCGACCAATATGAAGGCGACGCGCAATCTCACTCATATGTCCTTTATAATGTTTAATCGCTTTCTCTATAATATCATGCTCCATTTCTGCAAAAGTACGTACATGCCCATCAGTATTCAAAAATTTTATCGATTCTTGCTCATTATCTTCTTGCATATTACCCTCAATGATATTGGGAACATTCATTAATGAATTTCCCATTAATTGCGGAAAATCTCGAACAGTTAATAACGGTCCTTCACTGAGTAAAATCGCACGAAATAAAAAGGTTTCAAGCTCATTTCTATTGCCAGGCCAATCATACTGCATAAGCAAGGAAAGAGCAGAGCCTGCTAAACCATGGACATGTGATCGCCCTGTTTCTGTGATAATGCGATCAATCAAACGTTGTGTGATCTCTGGAAAATCATCCCTTAATTCTCGTAAAGCAGGAACGCTAATAGACAAGTGAGAAAATTGTTCAAACAAACTATGCAAAAAAAAGTTCTCATTAACCAAGTCCTTTAAACGCGATGTTGAAATAGCGATGATCCGAAAAGGAAAAAAATCTCCTTTTGTATCCCTTTCCCTTTCTTTAAGGTAATGAGCAAACCGTTTTTGCTGTATGGGCTCAAGTCGATCAATATCACAAAGGCAAAGTGTCCCTTTTTCAAGAGAAGAAACCAATGGTAGGAATTCTTTAAACCACTGCTGATTTTCTTCTTCTGGATCAACGATGGCTGAACATTGAAAGCGAACAAAAACACCCTCCGAAAATAATCCCTCATGATGAATAATCCGAGCTAATGTCTCACGTCCTGTTCCAGCTTCTCCCTCTATCAAAAGATTCTGTAAAGAAGTTGCTGCTTGTCTCGATTGTTCTAATACTATCTGCATAGCTCTACTTTTTACGCAAAGATCAGAAAACCGTAAATGATTCTCTTTTTTTCGCCGAATATCTCGAACCTCATGCTCTAAGGCAGAAATAAGAGCAAGGATATCCAAAGTAACTCTTACACGTAATAATGTTACTGGATGGATCCAATAATCAATAGCTCCAGCTGTTAAAGCTTTCTGGAGTAAATGCTGATTCTCTTGTTGTGCTATAACGACAATAGGAACAGAAACACCAGCAACTCTAATCATTTTAATCAAATCGCTCACACTCAAATCACTCATAACGACATCAAGGAGTGCAAGCACAATGTTTTTACGCCTGTGTAAAAGATCAATCGTACGGAGACCATTTTCTGCTTCAATGACACGATAACCAAAACCTCGCAGCATAGAAGAAAGTTCTATACGTCTTCCATAATCTTCACTCGCAACAAGAATGGGACCAACCATAATGTCAATAATCTCCTTTGAGACTACTTAGCAGCTTAATATAAAAATTGTTGTAAACCATAAGAAATATTTTACCTCTTGTGTTTCACTTACGAAATTCATCAAGCTGTCAATTAAATACAACATTAAGGCATTTTTTTCCATTTTTTTGCTTTTTCATTGATTTTTATCAAATTTTTCATATTGACTCATGGGGTAATTTAATAATGTTATAGAAACTAGAGAGCAAAATAATCTAAATAGAGTGCAATAAATGAAACATACCTATCATATTTTATGTCTTACAATTACCGCCTTGCTGTTAAGTGCCTGTAACTTTTCGCGATATTATAACTCAAATATGCCAACTGGAATTGATGGAAAATGGGTTGATGAGAATGGTATTATTTCTTCTTTCCACAATGGTGTTTTTGAAACGCATGCAGCAGATACAGAAGAAAAACTATCAGAAGGAGCATATAATTATCTCAATGCCCAAAATATAGAAATTGAAATACGCTCTATTCTCCGTGGAACAATTTCTAGAGTCAATTGTACAATGTCATATGACGCCACACAACTTCTCTGCACCTCACATACAGGAGCACAGTTTTTCCTTAAGCGGAAATCTTAACAAAGTACAAGGGAAACCTCTCTTAAGAACAGAGGGAGCACACATATTAAGCAGGAGGCGATATCCTTTCTCCTCCTGATAGAAAATCCTCTCTAAAATACGCAAAGAGGCTGGTATAATCTTTACCCTGAAAATTTTCTAAACATTATGAAATGCGTAAAATAATCATTTTCTTCCACAAAATATCAGTAAAGCCACCTCACAATAAAATTGTAACTTTGTATCCTGCAATCTATTTCAACCTAAAATAACATTTTATTTGATAGGGAACTTTAATCTAAGCAGCTCCAATGCGCAAAAGATCATGAAAATGAACAATTCCTATCGGTTTTTTATCTTCAACCACAAAAAATGCACCAATCTGATGATCATTAATAAAAGCTGTTGCTGCACCAACAAGTGTATTTGGCTTTACAACTTTAGGAGCTTTGGTCATCACCTCGTCAACATTAAATTTTGATAAATTAAAATGAATGTTACGTGCAAGATCGCCATCAGTTACAATTCCGATTAGTTCACCTTCTTGATTCACAACACCAACACAACCAAAATGTTTTTCCACCAAAACATTCATCGCTTCAGTCATAGCTGTTCCCTGCATAACCAAAGGAATATTATCACCCTCATGCATAATATCACACACGTATTTAAGGCTTGCACCAAGAGAACCACCAGGATGATATATTTTGAAATCCGTTGCGGTAAAACCACGCATTTCTAAAAGAGAAACCGCTAATGCATCTCCCATTGCCAATTGCATAATTGTTGAAGTTGTAGGGGCTAAACCATGGGGGCAAGCCTCTTCTATCTTTGGTAATAATAGCACAATATCAGCTTGCCGCCCTAACACAGAGTGCTTACTTGATGTCATCGCAATAAGGGGAATACGAAAACGCGCCGCATAACTCATAATACCACTTAACTCTTGAGTTTCACCAGACCATGATAAAGCAAGAATAACGTCATCAGAGCCAATCATACCAAGATCACCATGATTGGCTTCTGCAGCGTGCACAAAAAAGGCAGGTGTTCCAGTTGAGGCTAAGGTTGCTGCAATTTTTGTCCCTATATGACCACTTTTTCCAAGACCAGTAATGACCACATGTCCACGCGCATTTCTAATAGTTTGAACAGCCGCTTCAAAAGAAGAAGAAAGACTTTCCAGCAGAGCTTTTTCAAGAGCTTCAAGCCCCTGCTTTTCACTAGCAAGTGTTTTAAGCGCTGATGCTACTGCACCTTGCAAAGCCATATGAGGAGACGGTATTGTCATAATCAAATTCGATCAATAAAATTAAGTGAGGGATCTATATCACTTTTCAACATTAATGGTTTCCAGTAAATTTTTCAATGAAGCAGAAACGTGGCTGTGCATATCAGCGCGTGCCAAAGAAAATGCAACGTTGGCTTCAATAAAACCAGCTTTAGAACCGCAATCAAAAGTGCGCCCTTTTACTTGCAAACCCAAAAAATCTTGCTCATTTGAAAGCCGCATCATAGCATCTGTTAATTGAATTTCATTTCCTGTTCCCCGTTCTTGAGTGGAAAGAATATTAAAAATTTCTGGCTGCAAAATATAACGTCCATTGATGTACAAATTTGATGGTGCCGTTCCTTGTGCCGGTTTCTCTACCATTTTTGTGATTTCAAAACCATTTGCAATCTGTTTGCCTTTCCCAACAATACCATATTTATGTGTTTCTCTAGGATCGCATTCCTGAACTGCTATAATATTCCCCCCACCCACCTTTTCATAAAGGCTCATCATTTCAGAAAGACAGCCCTTTTTCGCCTGTATCAACATATCGGGTAATAATAAAGCAAAAGGTTCCCCTGCAACTAATTCACGCGCACACCAAAGAGCATGCCCTAATCCCAAAGGTTGTTGTTGCCGAGTGAAAGAAGTTGACCCTGGTAATGGCTGTAAACGGTATAAGTGTGCAAGATCTTCTTTCTTTCCACATTCAGCAAGTGTCATGTATAATTCAACTTGCGCATCAAAATAATCCTCAATGACTGCTTTGTTACGTCCAGTCACAAAAATAAAATGCTCAATACCAGCTTCCCTCGCCTCATCCACAACATATTGAATAACAGGTTTATCAACAACTGTTAGCATTTCTTTAGGAATCGTTTTTGTCGCAGGAAGGAAACGCGTACCAAGACCTGCTACTGGGAATACTGCTTTCCGGATTTTACGCACACTCACCCTCCTCAATGAATTCATATAACTTTTTTGTTTTATTTATCATATGTTTTTACGAAATGGTAAAAAAGATATCTTATTGTTTTGATTATCATTATAATGGGCAATCAAAATGTAAAAAGAGTCTGAGAATTTATTGAAAGGATTAAAACGAATTATTTATTTCAGTTTTTTCCTCTTCTTGATCATATTATCGATTAAACTAAATACAAAATAAAGTTATTGCACATCTAATGAATTGAATATTAATGGGGATTTCAAAATGCAAAAAACAGAATTGAAGACTTTCTCTTTTTTAGAGAAGTCAATAGCTTGGAGAACTCTTTTCACTGTCTCTGCCGTTATTTTTTCTGCTTTTTTTATGTTTTTTATATCCCTTTCATATGCTGATAGCGGATTTAAACACTGGATTAAAGAATTTAAAAAAATAGCTATTGCTCACAATATTACCCCTTCTACGTTTCATATGGCGTTTAAAGGTGTTAATGCCATTGATCCTGAAGTTCTAAAAAGCGCCGCATACCAACCGGAATTTGTTGCTCCTTCCTGGAACTATTTCGATAATCGTGTCCATGATATCGCAATTCTGGAAGGACGGCGCCAAGCAAAAAAATGGAACAAATGGCTTCTTCAAATTGAAGAACGTTTTGGTGTTGACCGTAATATTCTGCTTGCTATTTGGTCAATGGAAAGCAATTATGGGAAAATTTTAGCCAATAAAAGTGTAATGCGTGATGCCATTCGCTCACTTGCAACCCTAGCCTATGCCGATAAAAAACGCGAAAAATACGCATATACACAGCTGATTGCTGCTATGAAAATTCTACAAAGTGGTGAAATTAAACGCTCTCAACTCACTGGATCTTGGGCCGGAGCATTGGGACATACACAATTTATTCCAAGCAGTTATCTCGCCTATGCTGTTGATATAAATCAAGATGGACGGCGTGATATCTGGAACTTTGTTCCAGATGCTCTGGCTACTGCTGCTAACCTTCTCCACAAAAATGGCTGGCAACCTAATCTTATTTGGGGAGTAGAGGTAAAAGTGCCGCAGGGGAAAAACCTTCCTGAAGGCTGGTATTCCTTTGAACAATGGAAAAAATTAGGTGTAAAACACGCAAATGGGCACCCTCTTCCTACATCAGCTGAACAAGCAATATTAAAATATCCAGATGGAGCAAAAGGACCTATATTTTTAGTCACAAAAAATTTCTTTGTTCTGAAACATTATAATAATGCAGATCGTTATGCGTTTGCTGTTTCCCTTCTTGCTGATCGTATTGCTGGACATCTTGGATTAGTGCATGATTGGCAAAGACCTTTTCAGCCTATTACCTTCCAAGAGTGCAAAGAACTGCAATCTCGCTTAAGTGCATTGGGATATTATAAAGGAGATATTGATGGACAAATCGGAACAGCCTCTCGCAAAGCAATCAAAGCTTTTCAGCTGCATTACGGTCTAAAAGAAAATGGATATCCATCATCTCAAGTGCTTTTTCTCCTTCGCAAACAATAATGGAGACTAAGGTTTTGTCTTCTTTTCGCCTGATATACTTGACATTATTGCTGTTTTCACTTTCTATTGTGGGGATCTTACAGCCATCCCCAAGTAAAGCAACGAACTTCTTCAAATGGTTATCACAACAAAACAAACAGACACAGCAGCCACCGCAAATTATAGAACAAAAAATAGACAAGCCGCAAAAAAAGATCGTAACACAAAAAAACATACAAAAGCTAAAAAATGAGAATGCAAAACGCATTCTTGTTGTAGGGGATTTTGCAGCCTCCGCTGTTGCCGATGCACTTAAAAAGTTTTTTATAAATAATAGCGATATCGTTATCATGAACAACACAATACCAGCTTCCGGCTTAGTTCGAACGGATTATTATTCTTGGCAAAGCAATATTTCTAAACTCATTGACCAAAATAGCCCCGATGTTATTATCATGATGATCGGTGCAAATGATAATCAACCCATCACAGTCTCTCATAACATGATTAACACAGATCAGTCAGAATGGATACGCATCTACAAACAAAGAATTATCGAAATTACTGAAAGTCTTCACGCCTCTGGAAAATCATGGATATGGATAGGTCAACCTTCTTTTGGAAATGACCTTTTGACACAAAAAATGAAAATTTTTAATGCGCTCTATAAACAAGAAACAGAAACAGCAGGAGGGTATTTTCTCGATATCTGGAGCGGCTTTAGTGATGAAGAAGGAATTTTTTCTTTTTCAGGCTATGATATTAATGGAAAAACAACCAAATTACGCACCAATAATGGCATGCATTTCACCCCTGAAGGAAAGAAAAAAATTGCCTCTTATTTAGAAAAACCATTGAAAAATATTTTAAATTTTCACGCCTTTTCTCATGAAAATTCATACTCAACCGATAAAGCTATTCAAAAACTTATACAAGAATCAGAGAATCAAGAGCGGAGTAAAATTATGCGTCAGCTTCCAATGAGCCTCGATGATATGGTACAAAAAAACACTCACCTTTTAGGCAAAAGAAAGTCAAGTTTTATAAAAAAATCATGGTTTCCACCAAATGGGCATCAAAAAGATCGAGCTGATAATTTTTCTTTCCCATAATGTCTATTTAAAATACAAAATCTATTTTCCTCTATAAACAAAAAGCGAATAAGATAAAAAACTCTGTTTACAGAGCTATAATGAAGAGAAAATTTGCATAAATCGCAACTGTACCTTTCGAATAATATGAAAACGGCATGGTGTTAACCATACCGTTATATCTTATAGTCCACGTTTGTTAATCATTGCCTCTGGTAAAGGCATTCGTCCCCGAAAAGCTTTATAAAGCTCCTCTGGATCACGACTTCCTCCAGCGGAGTAAATAAAACGTTTCAACTTATCAGCAAGCTCTGAATTAAAAACATCTCCCGTTTCTTCAAAAGCTTGAAAAGCATCAGCATCAAGCACTTCCGACCACATATAAGAATAGTAACCAGATGCATAACCATCTCCCGCAAACACGTGCATAAAATGTGGGGGACGATGACGCATAATAATTGTATCAGGCATTTGCAGCTTTTCTAATTCTTGGCGTTCAAACACTGTTGGATCAGTGACTGTTTCGCCTTGATGAAAAGCCATATCCACTAAAGCTGATGAGATAAATTCAACGGCAGAAAATCCTGCATTAAATGTCTGTGCTACTAAGACTTTATCTATCAACTCTTGTGGCATAGGATGACCTGTTTTTGTATGTATAGCATAAGATTTTAATATCTCTGGTACTGTTAACCAATGTTCGTAAAGTTGAGAAGGTAGCTCAACAAAATCACGTGAAACAGATGTTCCCGACACAGATGGCCATGTGACATCAGAAAGCAAACCATGCAATGCATGTCCAAATTCGTGGAAAAGCGTACGTGCATCATCAAGTGATAAAAGAGCAACTTCCCCTTTAGGTGGTTTAGCAAAATTACAAACATTGTAGATAATAGGCTTTTGTCCGCCATCCAATTTATGTTGTGATTGCAAACTACTCATCCACGCACCGGAGCGTTTTGAAGAACGCGCAAAATAATCACCAATAAAATGCCCAAGTAGACTTCCATCAGACTTTTTTACTTCCCACAAACGTGCATCAGGATGCCAAAGTGTAACAGCGTTTTTTTCTTCAAATGTAATGCTAAAGAGTTTTTCGGCTACCCCAAAAGCCGCTTTAATCATAAGATCAAGCTGAAAATAATATTTAATCTCAGCGCTATCGAAAGAAAGTTTTTCAGTGCGAAGTCTTTCAGCATAATAACGCCAATCCCAAGCAGCTAAAGATTCATTGCTGCCCTGATTGTTGGCAAAATTTTGTAAGTCAATTTGCTCAGTAGAAGCTTTCGCTCTTGCGCGCTTCCATACAGGCATAAGCAAATCCATAACGGAATCAACACTTTTAGCCATAGTATTATCGAGCTTCAAATCTGCGAAAGATTTATATCCCAATAATTTAGCCTGCTCATCTCGAAGCGCAACAATCTCTACAATAATTGTTTTATTATCATTCTTGTTATTATTTTCACCACGTTTAGCCCAAGCTTGGAATGCAACCTCACGCAAATCACGACGATCAGAGAATTTTAAAAAAGGTTCAACAATCGAACGTGCTAGTGTTAATGCATACGCTTCTTCATTGCCTCTTTCACACGCAATTTCCTTCATTGAAGCAATGAGATCTTGCGGTAAACCAGATAAGTCTGTTTGTTTTAAAAACAGAATCCATTCAGCTTCATCATTTAAGACATTTTGTCCAAAAGTAGCATTTAAAAAAGCAAGTCTTTCATTAATTTCCAAAAGCCGTTTCTTAGCTTTTTCATCGAGTTTTGCCCCATGACAAACAAACTTTTTCCACCATAATTCAAGAACACGTGTTGTTTCACTCTCAAATGTGCCCAGCTGCGACTGTTTATAAAGTACATCTATTTTCGCAAATATCCGCGCATCCATCATCATTTTTGAAGAATAACGAGAAAGTTTTACAACGAACTCTTGCTCTAGCTGTTGAATTAATACATTCGTATGAGCACTGGTGCGTAAGAAAAATATTGAACAGACACGATCAAGCGCTTTGCCGCAAAGCTCAAAAGGCTGCAAAAAATTCTCAAGCGTTGGTGGTTCTTGCACCATCGCAATTGCCTCTAGTTCTTCTTCTGCTTCTTGAAGTGCCTGTTCAAAAGCGGGTTTAAAATCTTCGTCACTTATAGAAGAAAAATCAGGAAGACCTGAAAATCCCTTCCAGTCCAGCACTGCTGCTTTTGTCATAATACTTTATGTCTCCATTATAAATTTAAACTGTAACAATTATCTTTACGACACAAATTGATAACATACTAAAACTATTTCGTAAGTTTCAAAACTACCTTTCAAAACGCTATTGAATAAAAAACCTGAAAATCGTAAACTGCATTAAAGAAATGATGGTAAAATCAGAACTGATTTTTACATTTACGTTTTTATATTATCCTCAAATTAAGCTGTATTCTCGTTTTAGTGATTCAGAAACTTGTTTATAACTTATAATTTACCCTTGACTTTACTTCAAATATTAACAATTGGGAATATAGTTGGGGAGTTTTTTTAAATCTTCCATAAACTTTTGTTTTTATCTCATCTATTATATAGATTTACAACTCTCCAACTCTTCAGGAGGTACTTTATCATGACTGAAATCAAAACGGCCTTCGACTTCAAAAATTTTTCTCCTGAAGCTCTCGCTGAAAAGTTAAAGAACCAGCATTTTGCAGACTCTATTGATATCATCAATGACCTCGATATCATGGAACGTGTAACTATTCTTAGTCTTCTGCCTCTTGATTATGTTATCGAACTTTTTGATAAACCAGAGCTTGAGCAACCTGCTGCCATCCTAGAACTTCTCCCTATAAATCGTGCTGTTGAAATTCTTGACGGCATGTCTGCTGATGCTGCTGCAGACGTCTTTCAAGAAATGAATAAGAAAACCCGTACACGACTTTATGCCTTGCTTAACCCCTTAACGCGCGCTGAACTTAAAAAACTCACCAGTTATCCTGATCATACAGCAGGAGCACTGATGACAACAGAGTTTATAGCCGTTCCTTCAAACTGGACCATACAAAAAACTTTGGATCACATTCGTGAGGTCGAGCGAACACGTGAAACAGTTTATACCAGCTATGTAATTGACCCCAAAACAGGTACTCTTCTCAAAGCTGTTTCCCTGCGTAACCTTATTCTTGCCTCACCTGATGAACAAATTCTTAATGTCCCTACCCATGACTCGCCCATTACAATATCACCTTTCACACATCATGAAGATATCGCACGCCTTTTCCAGCGCCATGATCTTCTCTCTGTGCCTGTAGTTGATGAAAGTAACCATGTCATTGGCATTGTAACCGTTGATGACGTGCTTGATACTATGGTCGATGAAATGAATGAAGATGCCTATAAATTTGGGGGTATGGAAGCACTTAATAAGCCCTATATGCAAATTAAGTTTCCTGAAATGATGAAAAAACGCGGAGGCTGGCTCGCTTTACTCTTTATCGGTGAAATGCTGACAGCAAGCGCTATGCAACATTTCGAAACAGAACTCGAAAAAGCGATTATTCTTACACTGTTCATACCTCTCATTATGAGCTCAGGAGGAAATTCCGGCTCACAGGCTACATCCCTTATTATACGTGCATTGGCTTTACGTGAACTCACGTTGAAAGACTGGTGGAAAGTGATCATTCGTGAAATTCCAACAGGACTATCCCTTGGTCTCTTACTAGGAATTATTGGTGTTACGCGCATTGCTCTTTGGCAAAAACTAGGTATCTACGACTATGGCCAACATTGGATTGCTATTTCGACAACAGTGGGTACAGCTTTAGTTGGAATCGTTACCTTTGGTTCTCTTTCTGGATCTATGTTGCCTTTTATTCTTAAAGGTTTAAAATTTGATCCAGCAAGTGCTTCTGCTCCTTTTGTGGCAACTTTAGTAGATGTCATGGGCATTATAATCTACTTTTCTGTAGCTTCTCTCATTTTGTCAGGAACTCTTCTTTAAACATGTAAAGTAAAAACTCTTACTTATGGAAAAATCTTGTCATGTAACCTAAGATTCTTTCCATAAGAGAATAAGCTTTATTATTTATTTTCTAGCGCACCGCTCTATAGATAATTTATTATTTTTTTGAATAACAGCTCCGAATAACGTAATTTTACCTCATCATAAAGCTTCTCATATTAAATCGATTAAAGTCATCTTCTTGCCAGTCACAAACGAGATCGGTGTATGGCTAAAAACTATTCAAGAAAAAATAAAATACTTCTTATATCCTCTCTCTCGTATCAAAAACTGGCGCAATATTGACAGCTGAGAAAGAATAATAATGATGATACTCAACAGGCTTTATATTTCTTCACAAAGGCGTTAATAGTATACTATTCGCGTATGTTATATCATTTATGAGCCCTATCATGGAATGGATGTAGTGTACGTTAAGTAATCTCTCTTAAGTACATGAATATGCAACAAAAAGTATATTCTGTTTAAAGTGTTCTGTTTGGCATGAAAAGCATACTCCTATTAGAGAGTGCAATTAACAAAAGTGTAAGGCAATGCACTATCTCCATGGTTTAAAAGATATTACTTTAGATGCTTTTGAAATCATAAATTGGATTAACGGCAAAGATGGGAATTTTCTTTGGATGCCTTCATATTCTTTCTAAATAAGACTGTATTCCGGGTTCATAAATAAATCAAACAGATATAACTCTTGCCCTAATCTGGCATACAAAAGCTAGAACTTCTTATAAAATTCTTAATCGTCTCAATATTTACCTCAAATACACGGTTGCATTAGATCTGGATTTTGATTGACAAGTTATGGAATAAGAAAAAGCTTTATTTAGAATAAAAATATTGTAAAGTTGTCAATAAATTGGCTATGGATTAAGAGATATTCCGGATTTTTAGCAATCTCTTTGCAAAACAACAACCACAATATCGCTAGCTTTATACTTACTTACTCTTACAAGAATTCATATAAATTTCTTGTGTCATATTGATAAAAATCAAATTGACTGTGATTTTTGGGATAATTTTTAGCTCGAGAATAGAACATACGTACTATAAAAAACTTTTACGAAGCTTCAGAAATCGAAGCTCAATAGAGCCTTAAAGACTTGGATAAATAGTTTTGCCATAAAAATATTGCCTCCATCTTCCAAAATTATAAAAAAACATGTAAAAGGTTTTTTAATAGTCAGGCAAAGAATGTAAAGACTTTGCCTCAAATGAAATTTCATTAAACGAAAAGAAGAAAATTTATGCAATTGCGTAACATTGCCATCATTGCCCACGTTGACCATGGGAAAACAACGCTTGTAGACGGGCTTCTCAAGCAATCAGGAAACTTCCGTGATAATCAGCGTACAAGCGAACGTATGATGGATTCAAACGATATTGAGAAAGAACGCGGAATTACAATCCTAGCGAAAGTGACATCTGTTGTTTGGAAAGATACTCGAATTAATATTGTTGATACACCAGGACACGCCGACTTTGGTGGAGAAGTTGAACGCATCCTCAATATGGTTGATGGAGCCATTGTACTTGTTGATGCTGCTGAAGGACCAATGCCACAAACAAAATTTGTTGTTGGCAAAGCATTGAAAGTAGGATTGCGCCCTATTGTTGCTATTAATAAAATTGACCGACCGGATGCACGCGTTGATGAAGTCATCAATGAGGTTTTTGACCTTTTCGCTGCTCTTGATGCAACCGATGAACAGCTTGATTTTCCTATTCTTTATGGATCTGGACGCGATGGATGGATGGCTGAAGCCCCTGAAGGACCAAAAGATCAGGGATTAGGTCCTTTATTTGATCTTGTGACGCAGCATGTCCCTTCTCCTAGTGTAGCAGAAGGACCGTTTCGCATGATTGGAACTATTCTTGAAGCGGATCCGTTTTTGGGACGAATTATTACAGGACGGATTCATTCTGGCTCTTTAAAACCCAATCAAAATGTCAAGGTTCTTGGACAAGATGGAAAACTTTTAGAAACTGGGCGTATTTCAAAAATTTTAGCGTTTCGTGGCTTAGAACGGCAACCTATTGAAGAAGGAAGTGCTGGTGATATTGTTGCGATTGCAGGTCTACAAAAAGGTACCGTTGCTGATACTTTCTGTGACCATACTGTCAATGAACCCCTTACTGCCCAACCAATTGATCCTCCTACTGTTACTATGAGTTTTCTCGTCAACGATAGTCCCCTTGCTGGAACTGAAGGCGATAAAGTAACAAGTCGTGTCATTCGTGACCGATTGTTAAAAGAAGCAGAAGGCAATGTTGCTCTTAAAATTGAAGAATCAGCCGATAAAGATTCTTTCTACGTTTCAGGACGAGGAGAATTACAGCTTGCAGTTCTCATTGAAAATATGCGCCGTGAAGGATTTGAACTTAGTGTTTCACGCCCACGTGTTGTTATGCAAAAAGATGAAAATGGAATAACTCTTGAGCCAATCGAAGAAGTTGTTATCGATGTTGATGAAGAATATTCCGGTACTGTTGTACAAAAAATGTCTGAACGTAAAGGCGAAATGGTGGAATTACGTCCTTCTGGAGGTAATCGTGTCCGCCTTGTCTTTTATGCACCAACCCGAGGACTCATTGGTTATCAATCTGAACTTTTAACGGACACACGTGGTACAGCAATTATGAATCGCCTTTTCCATGCTTATGAACCTTATAAAGGAGACATTGCTGGTCGTGTTAATGGTGTTATGATTTCAAATGACAACGGTGAATCTGTCGCTTATGCTCTTTTTAATCTTGAAGATCGTGGACCTATGATCATCGATGCGGGTGTGAAAGTCTATCAAGGTATGATTATTGGCATCCACTCAAGAGATAATGACTTAGAAGTCAATGTCTTAAAAGGGAAAAAACTCACCAATATGCGCGCTTCTGGAAAAGATGAGGCCGTAAAGTTAACGCCTCCCATTAAAATGACATTAGAACGCGCCTTATCGTGGATACAAGATGATGAACTTGTGGAAGTAACCCCTAAAAATATTCGTCTCCGCAAACTCTATCTTGATCCTAATGAACGTAAACGTTTTGAAAAAACACGTACATCAATTTCAAGTTAATTTCATAATCTCTTTGGTAAAATATTTAATTGTATTGAGCCTCACTATATTCCAGAAAGGATGTCTCTATGAATATTAAGGAAATACCCATAGGCAAAAATCCACCAGAAGATATTAACGTTATTGTGGAAGTCTCCCTTGGTGGGCAACCAATAAAATATGAGATGGATAAAAAGTCGGGTGCATTATTTGTTGACCGTTTTCTTCATACATCAATGGTTTATCCTGGAAATTACGGTTTTGTCCCTCATACGCTTTCAGATGATGGTGATCCTATTGATGTCCTTATCTGTAATACCCGTCCACTTATGCCTGGTTGTGTTATCAATGTTCGCCCCATCGGAGCTCTAATGATGGAAGATGATGGTGGTAAAGATGAAAAAATTATTGCCATTCCCACGCCAAAATTAACAAAACGCTATATCAATATTCATGACTATACAGACCTGCCCGAGATTACACTTAAACAAATTGAACATTTCTTCAAGCATTACAAAGATCTGGAACCTGGAAAATGGGCTAAAATTGAAGGATGGCGTGATAAAAACTTTGCGCATGAATTAATTAAGCAAGCTGTTGAGCGCAATAAAAAAATATAACGATTTTAATAAAATAAAGCCTATTTAAAAATAGGCTTTATTCTTTATTTTTTCTACGAGATGCAATCTCTAAAGGATTGCCATATCTGCTTTAGCTCTTCTAAATGTGTTGAAAAATAAAGTTGTTTGTAGCGAGATATTGCACCGTTTTTCAGAGAAATAGAAGAAGATGGTATTCTCCATTGCTTCGCAAGAAATTTAATGAGAGCTTTATTCGCTTTTCCATCTTCAGGAACAGCACGAAGGCGTATAACCAGATATTGTTTTTCACCATCCCTACATTCAATCCCTATTATTTTGTCAACGGATGATTTAGGAATGAGATATACAAACAAAATCAAGTTATTTTCATCAACTTGATAAAACATGTATTCGCCTCAAATAATATTTCTATGCATACATGTTTGCGTAAACACGCCACATGAAAGTACGAATAAAATAAATAATAATAAAAACTACAATAGGTGAAATATCAATTGTTCCAAAATTTGGTAAAATTTGCCGGATACGGCTTAGAATGGGATTTGTAAGACGATATAGAAAGCTTCCTATCAAAATAACAAAGCGATTGCGTGAATTTATGATATTAAAGACATAAAGCCAAGAAAAAATGACACTAGCGATTAAAATATCAATATAAATCTCAAAAATCAAATCAATCGTTCGAAGCAATGCATAAATCATGCGTCATCCCTTTCAATCAAGGAAACAGAAGAGCGTATAGAAAACCTTCATTAAAGCAGGTCTGTGTATCAAAAAATGGTTTTATATTTCAATACTCTTTTTTCTTGAATAAAAACCAGACATCTAAATTCTTCATCTCTCTATTTAATGACGATGCAGTTAGAAAACAAATATCAAAATTAAAAATAGCACATAAAATAGAAGAAACGGCAAAAAATCTGAATATCCCTTATAGGATTAATCTTAAATCTCATCGTTTTAATTATTAATTATAAAAAACAAACAAACTAAAAACGGCCTTTTAAAGGCCGCTTCTAGTTTTAAAATTATTTCTGCAAAGCAGTCAAACGATTAAGAGCACTACTAAAACCATCTAGCTGAACAAATAAATCATTCAAAGCTGGTTCACCTGCAGCAGCAATTGTCATCGCCAACTTTAACTGTTTTCCAGAACGTAAAGCTGCTACGTGATTTTTGTCAAAAACGACAGGAACCACACAACCTGCTGGTACACAAGTCCGGATACCGGTTTCGATAACAGCTTTTCCCTCATCAACTTGTAAACGAACAGGCTTAGAAACCAAAATGCCAAAAGGAACTGTTAAATTACCAGATACAACACCCTCAGCATCGAGAGTAAGGCCCATAGCCACAACAACACGCCCCTGCTCATTCACTTCTTGACGGTGCATAAAACAAATTCTTTTCCCTTCTTGTATACCACAGTTAATAGTCCACAAACCGTAGGTTTCAGTCAAAGAAGAAGCTCCATTTGGCAATGTCGCTGCCGCATCTTTTGATGCAGGAGGCTTTGAACTTGTTGCAAATGCAACAGATGAAATACTCAAGAGAGTAAAAACTATAAGTAAATTAAATAACTTTTTCATTTTATATTCCTGTTCTTTACATAAAAGATAAACATGTTTATTATTTATTATAATATAAAGCATCTTAATAAAAAAAGCTTTCCCGTAATCATATAGCTTTTATAATGGTCTAAGGCTACCTCGAAATTCGCTGACAACTTTCGTATAAACGTGCTTTTTAAAAGAAACAGCAATCAACGGAAGGGTTTCTAGATCAATCCATTTCCATTGATCGAATTCCGCTTTATTGCCATCTGGTGGCGGATTAATCGCAATTTCAGAAAGCTTTCCTGTAAACTGGAAAGCAAACCATTTTTGTATTTGCCCACGATATTTATTTGTTAATGTGCACCCAATAAGTTCTTGTGGAAAATCATAATGGAACCAATTTTGTGCTTCTTTAATCAACTTCACAGATCGAATACCCGTTTCTTCATAAAGTTCACGATATGCTGCATCTAATGGTTTTTCATTTTCATCAATCCCTCCTTGAGGAAGCTGCCAACGATGAGATATTTCAATATCTGCATGAATGGGCATCATTAAACGACGCCCAACCCACACTTTACCCTCATGATTAAAGATAACAATCCCAACACATTTGCGATATGGAAGAATCTTCAAATTAATACCTGCATCCATTTAATATTCCTCAAAATCGCAAGCTATAGATATCAATTCTCACTTTAATACATCCTTATTGGGATCTGGTGGAAATGCTGCATTTGACATTTCACCTCGTAACAGTTTATAGGCCTCATTCAATTGAATATCATCTTTAGGGTCTTTGGGAACAAAAGCAGCTGAACCAGATCCTTTATTACTTTCTCGTTTTCCTTTGATATGTCCTTTTAATGCAGACTCACCAACTTTTACATCATAACCTTTATATTTTTCAGGGAGTGGTTGCTCTACAATAATATCAGGCGTAATCCCTGTTCCTTGAATAGAAGTGCCTGATGGCGTGTAATAAAGTGCTGTTGTTAAGCGTAAAGCCCCATTTTCACCCAAAGGAATAATTGTTTGAACAGATCCTTTACCAAAAGACTGCGTCCCTAAAATTGTTGCACGACGATGATCTTGCAATGCACCCGCAACAATTTCAGAAGCACTTGCTGAACCACCATTAATAAGAACAATGAGCGGTTTTCCATTGATGACATCACCTGGCTTCGCATCAAATCTTGTCACATCACTCTTTTTGCGCCCACGAGTCGACACAATTTCACCCTTATTGAGAAAAGCACTCGAAACATTAACAGCTTGATCTAAAAGCCCACCCGGATTAAGCCGCAAATCAAGGACGTAACCTTTTAGCTTATCTTCAGGAATTTTAGATTGGATATCTTTAATTGCCGCTAGAAGATTATTTAATGTCTGTTCAGAAAACTGGATAACTCTTAAATATCCAATATCACCCTCAACCCGATATTTCACCGCTTTTACTTTGATAATATCACGAACAATCTTCACTTCAAATGGCTTATCAACGCCAGAACGAATAATTGTTAAGGTAATTGGTGTTCCAGGAGCACCTCGCATCTTATTAACAGCTTCATTCAATGTTTGACCATTCGTTTGTACATCATCAATTTTTGAAATAAGGTCTCCTGCTAGAATACCTGCTTTTGAAGCGGGAGTATCATCCATTGGTGAAACAACTTTAATTAAGTTTTTTTCCATAGTGACCTCAATACCAAGACCTCCGAACTCTCCTTTCGTAGAATCCCGCATATCCTTGGCTTCTTCAGCATTCAAATAAGATGAATGAGGGTCCAGTGATGTGAGCATGCCATTGATAGCGTTTTCAATAAGCTTTTTATCATCTGGAACTGTAACGTATTGCATACGCACACGCTCAAAAACATCGCCAAATATAGCTAGCTTTTTATATGCATTATCTTCATTATTCGCAGCAACAGACTGCACCATAATCATTGAACAGGCGCCGAGCAATACCCCAGCGACCAAAAGAATAACTTTACGAATCATTTTGGCTCCTTCTTATTTTTTCAGTCTGCCACCAAGGAGTTGGATTTACAGGTTTTCCCTGCTTTCTAAACTCAATGTAAAGCATTGGAGAAGTTTTTCCTATATCCAATGCAACACTGTTTGAAATAAATTGCATCTCCATTATACCCAGAGGCTCACCTGAAAGAACAAACTGCCCCTGTTTTACATTAATTCTCGACATTCCAGTAAGAATGATATGATAACCATTTCCAACATTGAGAATGATTAAATGTCCGTAAGAACGAAATGGCCCAGCAAAAGCAACAAAAGCATCTACAGGTGATATAACAACAGCTCCTGACTCTGTTTCTATCGTTTCACCAAAGCGCGTAATCTGCGAACTTTTATTAGAATGACGTATTCTTTTTCCTGAAACAGGAAAAAGTAAAGAACCTTTTCGGCTTTCAAAATTGGACTGTTCTAACAATTGCAAACTTTTCCGTACCTGTACTGATGCATCAGAGCTAAATTTTGACTGGCGGTCGAGCTCTAAAATCAATTCTTCCAAAGACTGCGCTTTTTTAGCAAGAGCAATATTTTTTTGTTGCTGTTCTGTAAGTTCTTTTTCTGATTTTTTTTGTAGTTTGTTTTTTTGGTCTAATAAAAGCTCTAGACGTTTTCGCTGCTCTGCTTGATTTTGCAGTTTTGTCTTTAATGCCTTATATTCCGTAGTAATGGAATTACTCAAATTGGTCAACTCCTTGAGTTTTTCTGTTAAATCTCGCGTTTTCTCTTGCATCTGAGGAATAACAGTACCTAATAAAACAGAACTACGTATAGAAGCCAACGCGTCCTCTGGCTGTATCATAAGAGCAGGAGGCGGATTCAATCCCATACGCTCCAAAATTGCAAGAACTTCCGCAAATTCAGCACGACGATTTTTTAAACTTTGATAGACTTGTACCCGCTTTTCTATCATTTTTTTAAGCTTTTCTTCCCTTTTAGCAATATCATCTGCTACTATACGTTCTTCTTTAGCCGCCTTTATGAGTGCATCACTCAAAACACGTTGATCTTTTTTTAAATGCTCAACTTGATGCATAAGAAAAGCAACACGCTCACGCGAAAGTGAAATATTTTGGCGAATTTCTCCTAATTCTTTATGGACTTCCGTACTCCTCATTGTATCTTCCGCATGCGATACAGAAAAGCAAAAAAATATACTCAAGAGCAGAATGACAAATATGACGCACTCCTCATATAAATATAGCATCTTTCTATGAAGAAGCTTTTTCATTTGCAAAAACCATGACACCTCATCGTATACATTAGAGATGCTTTAAATGGTGTCAGCTAAAACAATATTAATAAACATATAAATAAGTGCTAAAAATTGAACAAAAATATTAAAAACGATGATACGGATGATGATTTTCAATTGTTACAGCGCGGTAAAGTTGTTCTGTAAGAAGAATACGTGCAATTTGATGTGGCCACGTCATCAAACCAAAAGATAAAAGAAAATCAGCACGCTTCCTTATTTGTTCATTATGCCCATCAGGTCCTCCCAAAGCAATGACGACATCTCGAATGCCCTCATCACGATAACACCTCAATTTTTCAGAAAAAGAAATTGACGAAATCGATTCTCCACGCTCATCTAACACAATTAATCGACATTTTTCAGGTAAAAATTCAATAAGTTTTCTCCCCTCTTCCTCCATACGTTGATAAACTGTTTGAGCACGACTTTCTGGTATCTCTTGTAACTTTTTTAAATGAAAGCCTACATCTCCAGAAATTTTAGAAAAACGATCCAAATAATGCTGAACTAATTTTTGCTCCGCCCCACTTTTCATACGACCAACCGCAAAAATAGAAATTTGCATTTTAATGATCTCCGAAGAGAAGCAAAGCCGTATCGTTTAAATCCGGCGTCATCCATATTTTTTCTAAATTATAAAAAAGACGAATTTCTGGACGAAAAAGATGAACGATAATATCACCTGTATCAATCAATACCCAGTCACCTCCAGCAAGCCCTTCTACACGCGCAAGCCCCTGCCCACTATCTTTCCAAGTATGCAATAAATGATCAGCAACAGACGATACATGACGCTGCGAATTTGCTGAAGCTATGACCATATAATCAGCCAAAGATGACTTCCCTCGAATATCAATAGCAACAATATCTTCTGCTTTTGTATCTTCTAAACTCTTGAGAATAACTTCAAGACTCTCACTAACAGAAAAAACTTTTTTTTCTTTTGAAGGCATAATATCGTAAGAGTGTTTGTGTGCAATGTTTTTCAGATCAATATCCTTTCTTATCGTTGTGGAATCTAAAAAAGAGACTTCTCTAAAGAGAAGCAGAATCTTATGAAATGTTCAAGAAAAATCATTCTTCTTCAAACGAAGGTTTGTTGAAGATTGAAAAGATAAAGGTCCATGCAAATAAGTCCAAACTGGTGGCTTGATAAAAGGTAATCGCTTACTTTCTCTCTCATCCAAACGAAAACGGCGATAAATATGTGCCATAGGAGAGGAAAGTGCTGACCGATTGCCTAAAGGACGATCAATAATCGCAATAGGAAGCATAGAGACGATATCATGCCATCGATACCAATGATGTATCGTCGCAAAACTATCTGCCCCCATAATCCATACAAAATTTACGCCACTGTAATGAGTAAGAATATGAAAAATCGTATCTACTGATACTTTGCTCCCTATAGCCTGTTCAAAACCTGTTAAGCGAATTTTTGGATGGTCAATAAGTTTAAAACTTAATTGCATTCTCTCCTCTAAAGAGGGTAACTGTATACAATCCTTTAAAGGATTTCCTGGAGAGATCATCCACCATAACTGATCAAGATGCAAACGCCGAATGGCAATTTTTGCAACAAGAAGATGCCCCGCATGCGGTGGATTAAAGGAACCACCAAAAAGACCCACAACATTAGATCTTTCAACATGTGGCATACAATTTTTCCATGGAAAAAATGGTGTTCTCAAGCTCTAACCTGACCATTTCCTTTAACGTGATATTGAAATGATGTTAGCTGTTCAACACCTATGGGACCACGTGCATGCATTTTTCCTGTTGCGATACCAATTTCCATTCCAAAACCAAATTCACCTCCATCAGCAAATTGTGTAGATGCATTGTGTAATAAAATAGCTGAATCTAAATGATTAAAAAAATTCTTCACCACTTCTAAATCCTCAGCAATAATCGATTCCGTATGTCCTGATGAATAACGCTTGATATGAGAAATGGCTCCCTCAACACCCTCAACCGTTTTAACAGAAAGAATAGCATCAAGATATTCATGCGACCAATCTTCTTCAGAAGCTAATTTGACATCTGGCATAAGAAAAACAATATCTTCTGTGGCACGAATTTCACACCCCTTTTCCTGTAAAGCAGTTAAAACAGGAAGAAATTTTTTTAATGCTTGGCCGTCAATGAGAACTGTCTCAACAGCACCGCATATCCCTGTTCGCCGCAGCTTTGCATTTAAAACAATATTGCGTGCCATATCTAAATCTGCCGATTTATCAATATAAATATGACAAAGTCCCTCCAAATGAGCAAAAATTGGAACACGTGCATCAGACTGAACGCGGGCAACAAGGCTCTTTCCACCACGTGGTACGATCACATCAATCGCTCCATCCAATCCTTTGAGCATTTCCCCAACGGCAGCACGATCTATCGTTCCAACCATTTGGATGGCATCTTTAGGTAAACCAGAGCGCTCTAAACCTTGTACCAAAGCTAAATGAAGAGCATGAGAAGAATGAAAGCTATCCGAACCACCGCGCAAAATCGCAGCATTGCCAGCTTTTAAGCACAAAGCACTCGCATCAACTGTAACATTTGGACGACTTTCATAAATAATGCCAATCACACCAAGAGGTGTTCGTACACGACTTATATGAAGCCCATTTGGACGCGTCCATTCATCCATCACTTGCCCAACAGGATCAGATAAACGAGTAACTTGGCGAACACTATCTATCATTGCACGTAAACGCAAATCATCTAATTTTAGCCGATCAATCATTGCAGCTTTCAAATTATTCTGAGCAGCATTCTCTAAATCTTGACAATTCGCCCGTAAAATTTCATCTGACTGAGCCTCTAGACTTAAAGCGATCATTTCTAATGCATTGTTCTTTTGCTCAGAAGAAGCAACGGACAACGCTGCAGCGGCATAGCGTGCTTTTTGTCCCATATCTTTCATTTGTTCTTCTAAAGTCATCGTAACATCCACTCTGCCAAAACAATAAAAACAAAAGTAACTTTTTTAAACAGTATTGGTCAAGCAACGTACAATCATATCATTACGATGCACCATAGCAGAGCGCGCCTCATACCCAAGAATAGCTTCGATTTCTTTACTTTTATGTCCTATAATGCGTACAGCCTCATCTTTGTCATAGCTTACAAGTCCACGCGCAATCTCAACTCCATCTGTACCAATAATTGCAACCGTATCCCCACGCTGGAAATTTCCCTCAACGCCAATAACCCCTGCAGCTAATAATGATTTTCCTGATTCAAGAGCCCTAATGGCTCCTTGATCAATCGTCAAAACACCAGATGGATCTAAATGACCAGAAATCCATGTTTTCCAAGCATTGACAGATTTCTTACTTGCCGCAAAAAAACTCTTGCGTTCACCTTTGTCAATTGCAGCAAGGGGATTCATACGCTTGCCTGAGGTGATAATCATCGCCGTTCCAGCAGCATTAGCTATTTTTCCGGCTTCAAGCTTAGTCTTCATTCCTCCCCGTGAAAACTCTGAAGCAGCAACATCTGCCATTTTTTCGATATCATGCGTAATGGATGCAACAAAAGGTATAAATTCAGCCGTAGGATCACTATGGGGAGACTTTGTATAAAGACCATCAATATCGGATAAAAGTATTAAAAGATCTGCCCTCACCATTGTTGCCACACGTGCAGCTAAACGATCATTATCACCATAACGAATTTCAGTTGTTGCAACAGTATCATTCTCATTAATAACAGGCACAGCTCCCAAATATAAAAGCATCTCAATCGTTGCACGTGCATTGAGATAACGCCTTCGCTCCTCCGTATCAAATAAAGTGAGCAAAATTTGGCCTGTTTTGAGCCCATGTTGAGCAAGCGCATCACCATAGGTTTTTGCTAACTCAATTTGCCCCAAAGCAGCACATGCCTGACTTTCTTCCAATTTCAAAGTCCCCTTAGGAAGCTGTAGCAATGTCCTTCCTAAAGCAATAGCGCCTGAAGACACCAATAATATCTCTACGCCTTTTTTATGCAATTCAACAACATCATTGATCAAGCTTTTAAGCCACTCAACCCGTAAACCTGCCTGAGGATCAACCAAAAGGGCAGATCCAATCTTGACCACAATACGTTTATAGTGTGTAAGTTTTTGCGATCCAACAGCCATCTCAATCAACCTTGCTATCCCCACTGATCTCCTCTTTGCGTGACATTTCAATAATATGTGCACCAGCACGCAGCACATTTTCTAAACCTTCGCGGCTAACCGCAGAAAACATCATAACAGGTTGATCCGTTACTTTTTGCAAAGCTTCCCGTTTAGCTTCACGCTCTTCAATCGTTAGCGTATCTATCTGGCTTAAAGCAACAATTTCAGTTTTATCACTTAGATTATTTCCATATGCCTCAAGTTCATGACGCACAATTTGATATGCTTTTGCAACATCTTCTTCTTGAGAAGAAATTAGATGAAGCAGTACGCGACAACGTTCCACATGTCCTAAAAAACGATCTCCAATTCCCACACCTTCATGCGCTCCTTCAATTAATCCTGGAATATCAGCCAAAACAAATTCACGACCATCAATACGTACAACACCAAGATGAGGATGTAGAGTGGTAAAAGGATAATCTGCAACTTTTGGTTTTGCAGCCGTTACAGAAGCTAAAAAAGTTGATTTTCCAGCATTTGGTAAACCAACAAGCCCCGCATCAGCAATTAACTTCAAACGAAGCCATATTGCACGCTCTTCTCCAGCCAAACCTGGATTTGCACGACGCGGTGCCCGATTTGTCGATGTTGTAAAGTGAAGATTGCCAAAACCGCCATTCCCTCCTTTTGCAAGGCGATAGCGCTGTCCCACTTCCGTTAAATCACAGATTAACGTTGTATTATCTTCTTCAAAAATTTGCGTCCCAACCGGAACTTTAAGGATGACATCATTACCCTTCTCACCCGTCATATTACGCCCCTTGCCATGCCCCCCTGTTTTTGCTTTAAAATGCTGTTGGTAGCGATAATCAATCAGCGTGTTAAGCCCATCAACAACAAGAGCCCAAACATCACCACCCCGTCCTCCATTCCCCCCATCAGGTCCCCCAAATTCTATGAATTTTTCACGACGAAATGATACTGCTCCAGAACCTCCATTACCAGAACGAATATAAACTTTAGCTTGATCAAGAAATTTCATTGGAAACACTCACTCTCACTGAGGAATCAATCTCTTTACCTCTATAGGCAATACATTAATTTTACCAGTTTTTCATCATTGATAACAGAAAAACTGTCACTATCGCCGATAACTCTTTGAGAAAAAAATCATCACATCTAAATAGGTTAAGTAAAGTTAAGTCTTCTTAAAAGAAGGCGCTATTCTTGTATTTTTGTTTTTCCCTTAAATTCAAGTGCTAGAAGATAAAGCTCTACTGATTCTGATCGGCTTGCGGGTGGTTTAACATGATAGACTTTTTTAAAATGCTGTTTTAGTATCGTAAGAAGAGTGTTTTCTGCTCCTCCTTGAAAAGCCTTTGCTAAAAAATGTCCCCCAGGCTTAAGAACCGAAAGAGCAAAATCAGCCGCAACTTCACATAAATAAATCGTTCTTAAATGATCCGTCTGACGATGACCTGTTGTTGGCGCTGCCATATCAGAAAGAACCACATCCGGTTTTGTCCCTAAAGTTTCAATTAATTTCTGCGGTGCATCTGTATGCAAAAAATCCATTTCCAACATGGCAACTCTAGGTAATGGATCAACATGTAAATAATCAATACCAACAACGCTAGGATCCTCATCACTTGACCCTACTATACGCTCAACCACCTGACACCAGCCCCCAGGTGCTGCTCCTAGATCAATAACCTTTTGACCTTTTTTCAAAAACCTATAGCGCTCATTAATTTCAATGAGTTTATAAGCCGCACGCGAACGATAACCATCTACTTTTGATTGATGGACATAAGGATCATTCAGATGCCTCTCTAACCATCGTCGTGATGAAGCTTTAATGGTTCCTGCTTTCTTTTTTACGCGCTGATATAATTCATGTGACCCTGAACCTCCATAGCCACCTCTTGGTGTTTTTGTTGTTTTTTTCATCGTTATTCATTGTCTCCATATTTAATTCTCTAACGCTTGAAATCTCTGCTCTTTCTATGACGACACCATACTCCATCGCGTAACATCAGCTCTATCAAAATTCCTTCCCTTAATCCACGATCAGCAACTCTTAAACGCTGACTTGGCCAAACTTCCCGAATAACATCTAAAATTGCACAACCAGCTAAAACTAAATCTGCTCTCTCGCGTCCAATAAAAGGACTTATGACACGTTTTTCTATATCCCATGATAATAGGCGTTGTGTCATAAGTGTAATGTCTGCATCATTCATCCAAATGCCATCCACTTTTTTCCTATCATAACGCTCTAAATTAAGATACATTCCTGCTAAAGTCGTAACCGTACCGGAGGTTCCCAAAAGATGAAACTTCGAACCTTGTGCTAACTCTCCTAATTTATGACGATCTGAAAAATTATTTAATAACCCTCGCACATAGCTTTTCATTTTTTCAAAATCGTCTAAGCTAATATCATTCCCTCCAAAACGTTCAGCAAGCGTAACAACACCAACAGGAAGAGAAGTCCAAGCGATAATTTGTCGAGCTAAACGAAAAGAACGCTTTTGAGAAACATCAAGTAGCACAATTTCTGATGATCCTCCTCCAATATCAAAAAGCACAATTGCGTCAGTATTTGGTTCAACAAGTGTACTACACCCTGTAACAGCAAAACGCGCTTCTGTTTGCCGATCAACAATTTCCAATTCAAGACCTGTCTCCTCCAAAACACGCTGAATAAAATGTCTACCATTTTCTGCAGAACGACAAGCTTCCGTTGCAATCAAGCGATAACGCTTAATATGCCTTTGTTTTAGCTTTAAATGACAAATCTTTAATGCTTCAATCGCACGATCCATAGCTTGTGTATTAAGAAAACCGTTATTTATTAAACCTTCTCCCAATCGTACAATACGAGAAAAAGCATCAACAACACGAAAATATCCAGGTTTACTGGGAGATGCGATAAGAAGACGACAATTATTTGTTCCGAGATCAAGTGCCGCATAAAGAGGTGGAGATTTTACTGGATGGAACCGTCGAAGAAAAGGTGCTTTGAGTTTTTTTGTTTTTTGAGTACCTATCATTATCTGATTATGAAACTCAAAAGCTGTCTCAGATTGAACAAAAACCTGTTTCTGTTCATAATGTTTTTTTCTCTGTTGTCTCTTTATATCAACAAGGACAGAGTATACCTCTGTTCGTGACAATGCAGAAAGATTATTTGTACTACTACCGCACTGATCATACAACTGATCTGCTTTGGTATCGTATATTTCTCCTCGCTTCAACTCTTTTGAACCATAATTTAACGGGGTCATTTCCCTTATCCCTTGAGCGTTCCCCCCAATAAATAAACGCGAAAATTCTTCTGCTCATTCCTAAATAAAGCAATAATGCAGCATCAAATGATAAATATAAGAAATCACTCTTTCTTTTCCTATCATTAAAATTTTCTACACTAGCATCATTCAGATTTTTGTATAATCTTTCGGTTGTTTCCGTGAAATCATGCTTCTCTTTATCAACTTAAAACTATAAATTAATCGTTTACGTTCACATCAATTTTTATAAATTATGCTCTTTTCTTTATACCATTTACACGGAGCACACCTCTATTGTAACAAACCTACACTATCATACTATTTCCTGAATCTTAAGGTTACAACAACCTATACATTAGTACGGTTTATAAGAAAAAATTTTTTTAATCTCGTTATCTACACACGAGCTTCGTTTGTTATATGCAATGAAATGGCTTTGATTATGCTGGAATAAAAGTTCTATAGTACTACAAAATGCAATTACAATAGCTGTTATTTTGTGAATACCAATAAAAACTATCGTTCAAAAAAATCTCTAGAATTATAACTTTATCTGAAAAATATTAATGCATAATCAGACCGCTTTAAAAATCCATTTGAAGCTTAAAAAAGAATTTAGTCTACTCATTATTGTAAGGAATAAATCGAGTATTTCTAATCTTTTTTACTTTTAATAACTAACGAAATCATTCTTTAAGCATTATGGAAAACACTAACTTGATTTTCTATTACATATAAAGAACTTACTGTAACTTTATATTCAACTCTCACTCTTTCCAACAAATCACCTCGATATCATATTATATAAAACTTCTTACTTATTTGATCTTATAATTTACACTCAGAAATATAATACAACAATTTATGGAAAAATGACTCTTGTTAAAAATACTCGATGAATTCTAAGGACGGAAAGAATTAAGTGCTGCATTTAACCCTTTAAATGGTACAGTAAAAGAAAATACCTTACCTTCTTTAGTTTTATAGGAAATACGTACCTTATTGTTCTGCTCTATTTGTTTAGTCAAAACCGGCCCTACAGGTGATTGTGCCAAACAAACCGTTTCATTACATTGCGTATAATTAATAAGAACAGGTTTTTTAACACCTTTTACAAACATTTGAATCGGAACATTTATATCAGAATTTGGCAATGTTCGAAAAAGCATCACTGCTTGACCACTTGTCGTAGAAACAAGAGACCAACTAAAAATGGTATTTCCTTCTTGATCATGAACCGTCTGTGTCACATTACATATACCTTGCTTATGTTTAAGCTTTTGTTTTTCGTCACAAATCAAAGTCCAATCATAAAACTGCATAATAATTCGACGTGTTTCGCCAGGTTCTCCCTTAGGTATCGATAAGTGCGGTGGATGCACTGTATAAATATTATTGTTCTCGTTGGCAAAGCTTTCGCTCTTGCCTATTAAGGCAAGAGCAAACAGCAGAACCTTTACTAACATACTTCTCGTTTTTACAATAACAGCCATTTTTTCTATTATCATCTCAACCTCAGAGTAATTCCAGCGCCTATTCCCCAATGACCTCCAGCACTTGTCACAGATACATTCGAGCGAATATTTCCATCTTCAGATGTATAACCAGCACCAATAGCAAGTGCAGATTGACTGCGCCATAAACCACTCCCAAATGAAACACTTAAAGATCCTGGTATATCATAGTAACGTAAGTTGGACACCGCTAGACCAATAGCAGCAGCTTGTCTTGCTTCTTTCCGAACATCCTGAATAGCATAATTCAATGTCTCAAACTTCATATCCGTATAGGATTTCGACTCGTTAACACCATCATTGACAAGACTACTAACTTTCTCATCCGTATACTTATTGGCTTCTTCAAGAACTATTTTCATCTGCTCTTCAGTATAATCATGTAACTGACCACCATTAACAGCTTGCTGAGAACCTGTTGCAATCTTGCCTGCCGCTACATTGTCTATCATAACAGGTTCGCTGTCATTGCCTCCTACTAACGTAATGCTATTGGTC